>NZ_RSAM01000029.1:0-1443 GCF_009377945.1 Salinivibrio sp. VYel1
TTTAAATGTATCGATATCCACGGTATCTATCCCGAACTATTTTAGAATCGGCCTATATGATCACAGCCAGAGGTGATCGTCAAACCGATCCTTTTTTGGTCAAAAAACGTTCGCGATCTCGCCCTGCTACAAACACCGTATAACATTGTATTAGTGCGCGTGCTCGATTTGTCAAAACCGTTATACGCGTCTTTTTTCATCTAACTACCTATAATTAAACATATTTTTACCGCTTGAAGCAATCACCTTGTCTGCGAAAGTGTGCATGCCGTCTATCCCGGATAAGGCGTTCACACTATCCTCAAAGGCGAAGTTATAACCGTCTGATTATATTGAACTAAAGTTTTCTCTTTCGGCGATAATGTGAATGTGCCTCGAAAAAGCGTGCACACTATTTGGCTTTCTCTACCAATAAGCTGTATGAATAAACAGTCTTAGATGGAGGGAAAGGATCATGATCAAAAGCCCGTTTATGGCAAGCCTTCAGCACGAGATCAGGCGGCGAGGCTATGCGATCAAAACTGAGAAGAGTTACCTATACTGGGTGCGCCGATTTATCCTTTTCCATCATAAGCAACATCCGACAGAGCTCAGTGATGAGGATGTAAAAACGTTTCTGTCTTATTTGGCCAATGCGCAACAAATTTCACCGAATACGCAAAAGGTTGCACTCAATGCACTGGCCTTTCTATACAACCAGTTTTTAGACCAGCCGCTAGGTAAGATTGCATTTAGTCCGTCCAAAAAATCGCCGCGAATTCCAATTGTGCTCAGTAAAGAAGAAGTTGCCAGAATTTTTGCCTACCTTGGCGCAAGGGATAAGCTGATTTGTGGGCTTATGTACGGCAGTGGCCTACGCATCAATGAGTGCTTGAGGTTACGCATCAAGGATTTGGATTTTAATCATAACGCGATCACTGTTCATAATGGCAAAGGTGGAAAATCACGCACCACCTTGCTGCCTAATCAATTGGCTGGTGAGTTACATACATTATGTGAAAGAGCTGTCGACATTCAGCAAGGCGACAATCAAAAAGGTATCGGACCCTCCATGCCTTATGCGCTGGATAGAAAATACCCCAATGCATACCGCAAGACAGGCTGGATGTTTATTTTTCCTTCTTACAATTATTGCCACCACCCAGTGTCTAATAAGCTCTGCCGACATCATCTGCATGATTCCAATGTGCGTAAAGCCTTAAACCGTGCGGTGCAAAAGGCTGGCATCACCCATAAGCACGTTACCTGTCATACGTTTCGCCATAGCTTTGCCACACAGATGCTTTTGGCGGGTTACGATATTCGCACCATTCAAACCACGGAAAACGCATGAACATCTCCGTCATGAAAGGCTTCCCAGCACGGTCGCGAGGTACTCTTGGTCCATCGCGCACATCATTCGCTTGCGTTGAATGCCGGCTTTGAAACTCTTCTCTTGCTTTA
>NZ_RSAM01000030.1:0-1303 GCF_009377945.1 Salinivibrio sp. VYel1
CAGGGAAAACGCATGAAGATCCGCGCCATGCCTGGGCTATCGATTTAATGACTTATTTATCAATTAAAGCTTAAAACCGTGCGTTGTACCATGTTTATTAATTAAAATGAGTGAAAATAAAGGATCAATTTGTTGATCATTTTCAGTGCGATTTAATGGTCTCCTAATGTTTAGGAGATTAAAATGACAGAAGAAAAAAGTCCATTTATGCATTTCGTTTCCATCAAAGATATTCGCCAAGAAGGAAAAGTTGAACATACGTTATCAGATATTATTTTGATAACGATCTGTGCGGTTCTCTCTGGCCATGATACCTGGAAAGGCATTAGTGATTATGGCCGTAAGCAGCGCGATTTCTTATTACGTTTTGGCTTTTCAGGTAAAACGTCACCGTCGGCAGATACGATCGCAAGAGTGATGGGGACCATCAGTCCAAAGGCATTACAAAAAGCCTTTATAGAATGGATGAAATCGTGTCATGAATTAACGGATGGCGAAGTGGTTGCCATTGATGGAAAAACACTAAGGGGCTCATATAATCGAGCAACAGATCAAGCTGCTATTCATATGGTTAATGCATTCGCAACAGCAAATGGTGTATGCCTCGGACAGTCGAAAGTAAATAGTAAAACCAATGAGATTACGGCCATCCCTAAGCTGCTGGAATTGCTCGATATTTCAGGTTGTTTGATTACCATAGATGCTATGGGTTGTCAGCACAAAGTCGCACAGAAAATCATTGATAAAAATGCTGATTATTTGCTTGCCGTTAAAGGAAACCAAGGCATGTTAGATAAAGCGTTTGATAATTATTACCGCCCGGCAATGCTTCAAAAATTTGATGGTGATAGCTACGCATCACAAGAGAAATCGCATGGGCGTTTAGAAACACGATGTGCGCTGATTAATACCGATTTAAGTGTATTAGGTGATTTGGCTTACGATTGGCCTGAATTAAAAACGATGGGCATCATGGTGAGTGTTCGTCAAGAAGGAAAACATACGGAAGAGTCAGATATTTCAGTGCGCTACTATATAAGCTCAAAAGCACTGACAGCGAAAGAGCTTCATGATGCCACGCGCTCGCACTGGTTAATTGAATCGATGCACTGGCAACTTGATGTTGGATTAAAAGAGGATGCTTGCCGAATAAGAGTCGATGATCGAGCGGAAGTATTTGCACGAATAAGGCAAATGGTTTTGAATTTATTAAAGCAAGAGAAGAGTTTCAAAGCCGGCATTCAACGCAAGCGAATGATGTGCGCGATGGACCAAGAGTACCTCGCGACCGTGCTGGGAAGCC
>NZ_RSAM01000031.1:0-1247 GCF_009377945.1 Salinivibrio sp. VYel1
CAGGGCGAGCGCATGAGTGTTTATTTTTCAACCATCGCCGGTATGCCTGCGGCTAAAACCTTTTCTAAGAAACTGGGATTCATGAGACAGCGCTTCTGTTTGGCCACCAAGCTGATCTTGGTCGGCTCAGCCCGCACCATGTTTGAGGCCATGTGTCGCAGACAGGCAAAGTTCGCGGCCCCATTGTCTTTATAAATTTGGCAGGCGTCTTCACCCATGTTGACATCCAATACCCAGTGCATGGCTTCAATGCCCCAATGCGAGCGGATAGCACGGCTTGCCTCATCGGCAGTCAGTGATTTTGAGCTGATATAGTAACGATACTCCAGCGATATCGGACGCCCTTTTTCAACACGCAAAGACTCAACCATGACAAGGCTTTGCATTGATGGCCAACGGGTAAAGTCGCCTGATAAACACGCTTTATCAAGCACATAGCACTGACGTGATTCAATACGACCGTGACCATATTCAAACTCGACATCGTCATTGAAGGTTCGACGTTGCTCACTGAATGCCTCGGTGATCGCGTTCGCTAGCTTGCCCTGGTTTTGTTTCACCGCTAATAAGTAATCGCCACCCTGCTCAAGAATCGTCTTGGCAATCGTCGTTTGGCAGGCCATGGCATCGATGGTGACTAGCGCACCACGTAAGTCGAGCAGACGGATTAACTCGGGAATAGCACTGATTTCATTGCTTTTTTCGTCTGTCTTGAGCTGACCGAGCACCAGATGATTTTCACTGGCATACGCACTAACCATGTGGATCGTACTGCTTCTATCTTCACGGTTGTAAGAGCCTTTTAGGGTTTTGCCGTCGATCGCGACCACCTGACCATCCGTCATTTGGTGGACGGCTTTCATCCAATCGATAAAGCAAGCTTGAAAGGCGCTCGGTTCAATCGTGGAGATGGCACGTGCGATAGTATCGTCGGCAGGAATACCGTCTTTAAACATGCCGTTGTGCTTAAACCAATCATGGTGGCCTAGGATGTATTCCCGAATATCGTACCATCCTTTGGAACCCGCAATAACGGCGCACAATGAAGCAAAGAGCAGGTCAAATAGTGGGTAGGTTATCTTGGCACTCTGACGGTTATCATCAACGGCACTGAAGTAGTCTTTAAATGTATCGATATCCACGGTATCTATCCCGAACTATTTTAGAATCGGCCTATATGATCACAGCCAGAGGTGATCGTCAAACCGATCCTTTTTTGGTCAAAAAACGTTCGCGATCTCGCCCTG
>NZ_RSAM01000032.1:0-1051 GCF_009377945.1 Salinivibrio sp. VYel1
GGCGTTGTTGATCAAATCATTCATCTAACGTACTGATCCCAATGGGGTTACTCCCATCAATCAACTCGATAGCTAACAGGCATACCAAGTCTTATGACTTTGTTCATCACTTTCACGTTGGCTAATGCTTCGCCAACTTGTGCATTGTAATTACGCAGAGTCAGCTTAGGGCTAAGTAACGTTTTGTATCGGGACATGCCTGTTTCTGACAGAGAGCGTTGGTGATAACCCTCTTCTTGTTTCCAGTCTTCCAAGTTACCCGATTTCAAGGCGCTGACGGCTGCATTGCGAGGGTGGCCGTCCTCCCAGTAACCCGCATTGCTGCGTGGTGGAATGGTCGGTTTGATGCCTTTTCTCCTGAGCACTTGATGGCATGCCTTGGTATCATAGGCGCCGTCAGCACTGACTTTGGCGATTTTTCGGCGTAATGGATTGAGCAGCGTCGGTAGGGCTTCATTGTCACCGACAGATGCCAAGCTAACAACGGCAGAAATCACTTCATGTGTACTGTCATCAATCGCGAGATGCAGCTTGCGCCAAACACGGCGTTTTTCCTGGCCATGCTTGCGCATTTTCCACTCTCCTTCGCCGAACACTTTTAAACCGGTGGCATCAATGACGACGTGAGCAACGGGCCCACGACTGGGTAATCGGTAGTTAACTTCAACCGTCTTCGCCCGTTTGCTGATACAACTGTATGACGGCGATTTTAGCGGTACGTCCATCAGACCAAATATCGAGTTGATAAAGCCTTGCAGGGCGCGAAGAGGGAGCTTGAAAATACCTTTAACCATCAGCGCTGTTTCAATGGCACCATCGGTAAACGTAAAGCCTCTGCCTCGTTTGCCATGATGCTCTTTGCAGTGCCAAGTCTGGATAGCGGCGTCATCAACCCAAAAGGTAATCGAACCACGGTTAATCAATGCTTGATTGTATTGCTTCCAATTGCTGATTTTGTACTTGGCGTTGCTCATCATCGGTGACCTGTTTGAGGCTTTGATGATCTGATCGCAGCTCGGATGATAAGTTCAATGATTTAGGAAACAACGCC
>NZ_RSAM01000033.1:0-1017 GCF_009377945.1 Salinivibrio sp. VYel1
TGATTGTATTGCTTCCAATTGCTGATTTTGTACTTGGCGTTGCTCATCATCGGTGACCTGTTTGAGGCTTTGATGATCTGATCGCAGCTCGGATGATAAGTTCAATGATTTAGGAAACAACGCCGATACGATCGCAAGAGTGATGGGAACCATCAGTCCAAAGGCATTACAAAAAGCCTTTATAGCCAAAGGCATTACAAAAAGCCTTTATAGAATGGATGAAATCATGTCATGAATTAACGGATGGCGAAGTGGTTGCCATTGATGGAAAAACACTCAGGGGCTCATATAATCGAGCAACAGACCAAGCTGCTATTCATATGGTTAATGCGTTCGCAACCGCAAATGGAGTGTGCCTCGGACAGTCGAAAGTAGACAGTAAGACAAATGAGATTACTGCCATCCCTAAGCTGCTGGAATTGCTCGATATTTCAGGTTGTTTGATTACCATAGATGCTATGGGTTGTCAGCACAAAATCGCACAGAAAATCATTGATAAAAATGCTGATTATTTGCTTGCCGTTAAAGGAAACCAAGGCAAGCTAGATAAAGCGTTTGATAATTATTACCGCCCGGCAATGCTTCAAAAATTTGATGGTGATAGCTATGCATCACAAGAAAAATCGCATGGGCGTTTAGAAACACGATGTGCGCTGATTAATACCGATTTAAGTGTATTAGGTGATTTGGCTTATGATTGGCCTGAATTAAAAACGATGGGCATCATGGTGAGTGTTCGTCAAGAAGGCAAACATACTGAAGAGTCAGATATTTCAGTGCGCTACTATATAAGCTCAAAAGCACTAACAGCGAAAGAGCTTCATGATGCCACGCGCTCACACTGGTTAATTGAATCAATGCATTGGCAACTTGATGTTGGATTAAAAGAGGATGCTTGCCGAATAAGAGTCGATGATCGAGCGGAAGTGTTTGCACGAATAAGGCAAATGGTTTTGAATTTATTAAAGCAAGAGAAGAGTTTCAAAGCCGGCATTCAACGCAAGCGAATGATGTGCG
>NZ_RSAM01000035.1:0-810 GCF_009377945.1 Salinivibrio sp. VYel1
GTTTACCACGGTGTGGTTCATGACTGGGGTGAAGTCGTAACAAGGTAGCCCTAGGGGAACCTGGGGCTGGATCACCTCCTTACTGACGCTATTCTTGCGAGTGTTCACACAGATTGTATAGGTTGAAAGTCAAAGAGATACGAATGCCTTAGTGAAAGGCTCGTACCTTAGATGGGTCTGTAGCTCAGCTGGTTAGAGCGCACCCCTGATAAGGGTGAGGTCGGTGGTTCAAGTCCACTCAGACCCACCAATTTCTCCTGATGCTTCGTTAGTGCATTCCTCGTTTAGCGAACTAAACGTCGAAATACACTGCCTTGCCTCAAAAGAAATTGGCACCAGCATCTAAGGAATTATGATGGGGCTATAGCTCAGCTGGGAGAGCGCCTGCCTTGCACGCAGGAGGTCAGCAGTTCGATCCTGCTTAGCTCCACCACTTTTTAAGCGCATTTATGATGATAAGTGTCTTTAAAAAGTGGTTTATCGTATTGATAGAATCACATGCTCTTTAACAATCTGGAAAGCTGACAAGTCATTCTTAAAGAATGACAGTAAAGTTCTCAATCAGTGACATGTAATGTCACTCACACAATCAAGTGTGCTTGGGCTTTGTCTTATTTGATAAGCAAAGTCTCTATTTTGAGTCCGGCAAAAACAAAACCTTAGTTGTTTTCATGCAAGACCTTTTGGGGTTGTATGGTTAAGTGACTAAGCGTAGACGGTGGATGCCTTGGCAGTCAGAGGCGATGAAGGACGTACTAACCTGCGAAAAGCGATGGTGAGCTGGTAAGAAGCATTTGAGCCATCGATGTC
>NZ_RSAM01000036.1:0-675 GCF_009377945.1 Salinivibrio sp. VYel1
TGGGGTGACCGCGTACCTTTTGTATAATGGGTCAGCGACTTAATGTTAGTAGCAAGGTTAACCGCATAGGGGAGCCGTAGGGAAACCGAGTCTTAACTGGGCGAGTAGTTGCTAGCATTAGACCCGAAACCGAGTGATCTAGCCATGGGCAGGTTGAAGGTTGAGTAACATCAACTGGAGGACCGAACTCACTAACGTTGAAAAGTTAGGAGATGACCTGTGGCTAGGGGTGAAAGGCCAATCAAACTCGGAGATAGCTGGTTCTCCCCGAAAGCTATTTAGGTAGCGCCTCGGACGAATACTACTGGGGGTAGAGCACTGTTAAGGCTAGGGGGTCATCCCGACTTACCAACCCTTTGCAAACTCCGAATACCAGTAAGTACTATCCGGGAGACACACGGCGGGTGCTAACGTCCGTCGTGGAGAGGGAAACAACCCAGACCGCCAGCTAAGGTCCCCAAGTTATCGCTAAGTGGGAAACGATGTGGGAAGGCTCAGACAGCCAGGATGTTGGCTTAGAAGCAGCCATCATTTAAAGAAAGCGTAATAGCTCACTGGTCGAGTCGGCCTGCGCGGAAGATGTAACGGGGCTAAGCGATACACCGAAGCTGCGGCAATGTCCTTATGGATATTGGGTAGGGGAGCGTTGTGTAAGCTGTTGAAGGTGTGCTGAGA
>NZ_RSAM01000037.1:0-661 GCF_009377945.1 Salinivibrio sp. VYel1
CCGCCCTTTCACGGCGGTAACAGGGGTTCGACTCCCCTATGGGACGCCATTGGGTTGTTAGCTCAGTTGGTAGAGCAGTTGACTTTTAATCAATTGGTCACAGGTTCGAATCCTGTACAACCCACCACACTATTGTGGGCGATTAGCTCAGTTGGGAGAGCACCTCCCTTACAAGGAGGGGGTCACTGGTTCGAGCCCGGTATCGCCCACCACGCTTTAAAGGTTTTTGCTTAAGAATCTTTAGAACGTGGTTTATTTAGCAATAAACGACATGCTCTTTAACAATCTGGAAAGCTGACAAGTCATTCTTAAAGAATGACAGTAAAGTTCTCAATCAGTGACAGAAATGTCACTCACACAATCAAGTGTGCTTGGGCTTTGTCTTAGTGATAAGCAAAGTCTCTATTTTGAGTCCGGCAAAAACAAAACCTTAATTGGTTGATGATTCAACACTGAGTGGTTTTGCGACGCAGATTTCTTTTTTAGACAATCTCGCCGTAAATAAAACCTCTTGGGGTTGTATGGTTAAGTGATTAAGCGTAGACGGTGGATGCCTTGGCAGTCAGAGGCGATGAAGGACGTACTAACCTGCGAAAAGCGATGGTGAGCTGGTAAGAAGCATTTGAGCCATCGATGTCCGAATGGGGAAACCCACCTGCAT
>NZ_RSAM01000038.1:0-618 GCF_009377945.1 Salinivibrio sp. VYel1
TGAAACTCTTCTCTTGCTTTAATAAATTCAAAACCATTTGCCTTATTCGTGCAAACACTTCCGCTCGATCATCGACTCTTATTCGGCAAGCATCTTCTTTTAATCCAACATCAAGTTGCCAGTGCATCGATTCAATTAACCAGTGCGAGCGAGTGGCATCATGAAGTTCTTTCGCTGTCAGTGCTTTTGAGCTTATATAATAGCGCACTGAAATATCAGACTCTTCGGCGTGTTTTCCTTCTTGTCGAACACTCACCATGATGCCCATCGTTTTTAATTCAGGCCAATCGTATGCCAAATCACCTAATACACTTAAATCCGTATTAATCAGTGCACATCGTGTTTCTAAACGCCCATGCGATTTCTCTTGTGATGCGTAGCTATCACCATCAAATTTTTGAAGCATTGCCGGGCGGTAATAATTATCAAACGCTTTATCTAACTTGCCTTGGTTTCCTTTAACGGCAAGCAAATAATCAGCATTTTTATCGATGATTTTCTGTGCGATTTTGTGCTGACAACCCATAGCATCTATGGTAATTAAACAACCTGAAATATCGAGCAATTCCAGCAGCTTAGGGATGGCAGTAATCTCATTTGTCTTACTGTCTACTTTCG
>NZ_RSAM01000003.1:0-249656 GCF_009377945.1 Salinivibrio sp. VYel1
TCTATCCGCCAATTTGGGCGTTGGTCGGTAGCGACCACTCTCTAACAAAAAAATATCGCGATCGCGGCCTACGGCCGCTTATCAAAAAGAACCCCGCCTAAAAAGGCGGGGTTCGTCAGCAATCTGAAGCGAGCGTTAGACGCTCGCTTTTTTATTTTCTAAGGGCCTCACCTAACCCGTTATTATGGCTGGCTCACCATTTGTGGCGCTAAGGCGTCCAGTTTCCAAACCCGACCAAAGTGCTTGTAATGCCCGGCTTGCTCGCCTGCTTTACGGCCCATACCATGATACAAGTCCAGATGATTCTCTTTCACCGCGCCACCGGTATCTAATGCCATCAGAAGCTTTAATACATGCTCGCCCGTCCATTTGCCTTGCTCATCCAACTGAGGCACTTCAGCCAGTAACACAGAGCCCATGGGTAAATAACGTCTATCCGCCGCCACTGACGCCCCGGCTTTCAATGGAATACCTGCCGTACCACTGACAGGATCAGCTGCCTTAGGGGTAAAGAAAACATAAGAGGGATTTTGCTCGAGTAATTCACGCACTTCATCTTTACGGTGGGCAGCCACCCACTCTTGGATCGCTTTCAGCGACATTTCTTCGCGCGGCACTTCCCCCCTCTCGATCAGTACTTTTCCAATGCTGACATAAGGGTGACCATTCTTGCCACCGTAGGCAAAATACTCCAGTTGGTCGTTATCGCCAAAATGCACAAAGCCGCTGCCTTGTACTTCCATAATAAAACTATCGATAAGGGAGGCGCTGTAGCCCAGCTCTAAGCCCTGCCCATCCAACGCCCCAGCATAGATAGCAGCACGGTCTGGACAGTCCTCACCACAAGGGGGCTTGGCGTAGACAGGATAGCGGAACAGGGCATCCGGTTGGTGACGCATCTCTATCACAGGAGAGAAATAACCGGTAAACATCACGTTACCAAAATCATCTCCCCCTGCCATTTGGTTCACCCCTAAGCCATAATCCGCAAGTGCCTCAATCTCGCCTCCCGCGTCCAACCAGGCTTGCAAACGCTGATAAACCGCTTGATGCTCCGCCACTAACGAGGGTGAGTTGGCAGTCACCTCCGCTAATTGCTCATTGAATAAACTAAAGTCTCGCGGGCTTTCAGAGACCACTTGTGGTACCGGGGTGAGTATCGATTCAAATCGCCCATCCACATATTGTTGGCCTCGGTCAGTGGGACGCATACACCCTGCGAGTGCCGCCACACACGCCATCACGACTAACGCTTTTTTCACACCATATTCCAATCAGTGAGTTAATAGCGCTAAGGCTCGCAAAAACCGCCCCGCTTCGCAATCAGTTCTCAACGTTAAGTTTGTAACTGTCTGCAAACCAATACAGATTTATTGTGACCCTATTCAGCTTACTTCCTTTACCAAAGCGACATTCATCAAAGTGTCATATAATTATTATGTACTATCCTTGCAACAAAACTGCATAGAAAGTGCAACATAAAGGAGTAAAGCAGCGATGGATTTAAAAGTTGGGCGTTCAACGCTACTTGATAGTAATGCAGTGGAGTACCAATGGATCCGGATGATGGCCAGCGAAGGCTGCACTCGCCAAGTGATTAATGCCAGTATTCAGCGTTGTCTGGGTGGTGATGCGCAAACCGCCGATCTCTTGCGAAAGGTGGCGACGAAACAGTGCTCGGTCAACGAGCTGCTCACCACGTTAGAATCACAGCACTACTGATCCAGGTCGCATTGGGGATAACACTTCCTCTTATGAGCGTTTATCTTTAGCAAAAAAAGATGTGTAGTGAGCAGGTTCAATACGCTCGAGCGTCTTTGCGTCTTCAACCCGATACAGGTAGGTTTCCGTTCCTATCGTGTATTTAAGCTGATCACCATCAAACTGGTACTCAGTGGTGGCGCGACTCCCATTGGTGTAGACACCATCAGGACGTATTTCAAATCGGTCGGCTGCATAAGGGGCCACATCTTGTTCTACCCATTCGCCATAAAGCTGTTTGTCTGTCATATGTGGCGCAAACAGCTCTGGGCGGGTGGCCACGGTAAAACTCACCCAGCCCAGTACGAGAACAATCACCAGCATGATAAATTGTTTGGTTAACCGCACGCTACAACCTCACTTATTGGTTTTATTGTGATTTTAACGAACTAACTGACCCACATTGATAAACCACTTGCGAATCTTGAGAGATAGTTCCCAAACATTGCGCGAATAATGATAAACGTAGAGCAAAAAACATCACGATGCAGAGTACATCCTTGCCTCTCCTCTGCAATTATCTACTTGCTTGGGGGTTGACACGCACCGAACAAAAAGAATAAAAAGGCAATATTAGTGAATAATTAAACGGATAAGCGCGTGAAAATAAGAAGTACCGCCCTGGTTAAAGGATTTCGCCAATCGGCGCCGTATGTCAATGCTCACCGAGATAAAACCGCGGTGATCATGCTTGGCGGCGAGGCCATGGCGGATGAGAACTTTCAAAATATCGTCAATGATATTGCGCTACTCAATAGCCTAGGCATGAAGCTGGTATTGGTCTTCGGCGCCCGCCCGCAAATCAATCGTGCTCTTAATCAGTACGGACTGGAAACGCCTTATCACAAAGGTATTCGCATCACCGACAGCCACGCGCTTGAAGTGGTCAAACAAGCGGCCGGTCAAGTGCAGCTCGACATTACGGCGCGTTTATCCATGGGGCTGAATAACACGCCCATGGCCGGCGCTCAGATCAATGTGATCAGTGGCAATTTTGTTATCGCGCAACCCTTGGGCGTCGATGAAGGAATTGATTATTGTCACAGTGGCAAAATTCGCCGCATCGATATTGATGGCATTCAGCGCCAGCTCGATCAAAACGCGATTGTGCTAATGGGGCCGGTAGCCAGCTCAGTGACGGGTGAATGCTTTAACCTCACCTCCGAAGAAGTGGCGACTCAAGTCGCGATTCGGTTACGCGCAGACAAGTTGATTGGCTTTTGCTCCGAACAAGGGGTCTTAAACCAAGACAATGAGGTGATTTCTGAGTTACTCCCTACCCAAGCCCAGCCACTTCTAGAAGCGAGAGAAGCAGCTGGCGATACTGGCTCTGGCACCAGTCGCTTTTTACGAGGCGCGATTGCCGCGTGCCGGGCGGGGATTACGCGTAGCCATTTGATCAGCTATAAAAAAGACGGCGCCTTGATCCAAGAGCTGTTCTCGATTGAGGGGATCGGCACCCAGATCGTGATGGAGCGTGCCGAAAAAGTGCGCCAAGCCCAGATTGACGATATCGGTGGGATCTTGGATTTGATCCGCCCGTTGGAGCAACAAGGGATCCTAGTGCGCCGCTCGCGAGAACAATTGGAGCAAGAAATCCCCCGCTTTACCATCATCGAACGGGATGGATTAGTGATAGGCTGCGCCGCACTCTATCCGTTTAGTGAAGCGCGCACCGGCGAGATGGCATGCGTCGCCATTCATCCGGATTATCGTGATGGTGACCGCGGCGTCATGCTCCTCAATCACCTCAAGCAACGTGCCAAAGCCAAAGGGCTCGAAACCATTTTTGTGCTCACCACCCACAGTCTGCATTGGTTTCTAGAACAAGGCTTTTTGCTCTCCGATGTATCAGCACTCCCCAACACTCGCCAAGAGCTGTACAACTATCAGCGTCGCTCTAAGGTGCTGACTTTAGCGCTTTAGCGGGTTTCGCGACGCTCAAGGGGCCAATAAGGCATCCGGCAAACCACTATAACGGGCGGTGCGTGCCCCCACACCGTGGCGCAGCACCGGCCAAGACGCGTAAAGATCAAGCTGGCGCTTCGCCCGCGTGATGCCGGTGTAAATCAGCTCGCGGGTGATCACCGGTGAAATAGTGGGCGGACACACCAGCACTGTGTGCGCAAACTCCGAACCTTGTGATTTATGCACCGTCATCGCAAATGCGGTTTGATGGGCGGGCAGACGGCTGGCAAGCAAATAGCGCACCTCGCCATCGTGGGTTTCAAACGCCACCCGGGTGATCCCCGCGTGTTGTACCGCAATCCCAATGTCACCGTTATACAGCCCCAGGGCATGATCGTTTTGCAAAATCATGATTGGTCGGCCGTGATACCAGGTGTCACGCTCTTTGGCGATCAGCCCTGCCGACTCCAAGTGCTGCTCAATGGCTTGGTTGAGGCCAGCGACGCCAAACGGACCTTCAGTCAATGCGCATAACAATCGAAATTGGCTAAAGGCACTCAGCACATCCACCATTGATGACGGAGTTTCGAGCCTCGCATTATCGAGTGTCGTTAAGTAATCGCGATATCCTGTCACCGCTTGTTGCATCAGGGTCTGATAGCTGTCATCACTCAACACATGGTGGATAATATCGCCATAGCCGCGTTTTAGCACCGCCCCCACCTCAGCCATTTCTCCTCGGTTCACCGCAAAGGCGAGCTGGCCAATGCCGGATTGGGCATCAAAGCGATAACTTTTGCGCAGCAGACACAGGGCACTGGCAATCGCTGGCGCGTGCGGGTTTTCAGGTACGTCAAAGCCTGTCAGTTGGCTTAAACGCGCGGCTTGCGCCGCTGGATAGCCCGCCTCGGCGTACTGACAAATATCCCCTAGCACCGCCCCCGCTTCCACAGAGGCAAGCTGATCTTTATCCCCCAGCAAAATAATGCGTGTTGAGGGCGCCAAGGCATCGAACAGCTGTGCCATCAAGGGCAAGTCCACCATCGAGGCTTCATCAACAATCAACACATCCGCATGCACGGGGTTATTTTTATGATGGCGAAACGCCACCCGCTGCGGAATCGCCCCTAATAATCGGTGAATGGTACTGGCTTGGGTCGGCAGCGCCGCTTTTACGTCATGATCAACAGGCAAGGCGGCAATCGCCCGCCCTAGTGATTCAGTCAATCGGTTAGCGGCTTTACCGGTCGGAGCGACCAGTTTGATGGTGAGCGCTGCAGACGTTGCGCGTTCAGCGTGGTGCGACGCCACCAGCGCCGCCAACAAACGGGCAACAGTGGTGGTTTTACCCGTGCCCGGCCCTCCCGAAATCACCGCAAACGGCTGGGTCAACGCGGTGGCTGCCGCCACTTTTTGCCAATCAATCTCCGCCTGTGAGGCGGCAAATAAGCTATCTAGGGTTTGTCTGGCCTCATTCGGTACCGATAGCGCCGTGAGGCGCTGGCGAATATGCCCCGCCACTTGCTGCTCGGCATGCCAGTAGCGATGCAAATACAATCGATGTCCGGCAAGCACCAAGGGCGTTGACTGCATCCCATCGGACACGACTGAGGCCTGCGCCAATTGCTCGCTTGGCGCTTGGCTATCAATATGTTCCAGCAAGGGCTGCCACGCGACATCGCTGGGTGGCTGCCACTGGTGAAAATCAAGGCAGACATGGCCTTTGCCCACTTCGCGACTCAACAGTGCCGCCCATACTGTGATAGCGGCCTTGTCTAACTGAGTTTCTTCTTCACCCATCAAACAAGCAAATTGCACATCAATCGCCCGCAATTCCCCACGCTGGTAAAGTGCCATTAATGCTTGCTTCATACCGACTCTCCAGCAAAGAGGTTGTCCAAGGCGTCAATCAGTGCCTTATCGGGACGGTGCGCGAATACGCCGGTCTCGCCGCTATCGCTGGCGCCCCGTAAAAAGAAATAAAACACGCCCCCCACATGGGTGTCGTAGTCATAATCTAGGATCCGCTGGCGCAAAAAGCGGTGCAACGCCAAGGTATAGATCTGGTACTGAAAGTCGTATCGGTGCGCGATCATCGCCTCTTTGAGCGCCTCAGGATGGTAATCGGCCACGCTATCCCCCAAATGGTTCGACTTCCAATCCAGCACGTAATACTTGCCATCGGCGCGGAAGGTTAAATCGATAAAGCCTTTTAGCATCCCGCGCGCCGTGTCAAAGGTGAGCTGGCCAGCGCGGGCAGACAATGCATCATACCGTGCGGCGAGTCGGTTCAGTCGCTGGCAGTCTAGTGCGGCCAAAGGCATCACGAACTCCATCTCAGTTAATCGACTGGCATTATCAATTTGGTTGAGCATCAACCCGTGCTCATTGAGCGGGTGTTTCAATACCTGTGTCATCCACTGCTGCAATATCGGGCACCACTGTGGGTCATAGTTTTCCAAGCTAAGATGATGGGTAATAAGCTCAGCGATTTCTTCACTCATCAAGTCGGCGGTAAAGTCCACTTCTTCAAATAAGGTGTGTAAAAAGGTACCGGCTCGCGCGCCTTTGGGAAACGCAAAAACCGACCAAGGATCCACCGCCACATCCGCCGTCTCCTCGTCAGCGAGATCATCGTCCGCGTCCAAGTCATAACTGGCCAATGTTGGTAAAGCGCTGATGTGATGGCTTTGTTTTAACAGCCCTGAGTAACTGGTTAAGCGCCACTGACGGTCAATCTTACCGTCGAAGTGACGCGCGCTTAGCGCTTCGTGCGCGCCCGTTTGAGGGGCATAACGGCTATCATCTGGCTCGGGTGGCGCGACCACAGCCACCGCATCGCTCGCGCTTGCTAATCCAGCCAAGCTCTCGGCCAGCAGGCTAGCATCACCGGCTTCTCCATGCTGGAGCAAATAGCCGAGGGCCGTTAAGTGCAAGGCCGAATCTTTTTGCCGACTGTTACCTTGTTTAAGAGGCGCACAGCCGATAAAACACCCATACACAGCGCGCGTGACCGCCACGTACAGCAAGCGGATATCTTCAGCCAGCCGCTCTTTTTCAGCCCGCTCTTTGCCTTCATCGACATTATCCAGCGCCAGCACCGGCTGATACTGTTCATCGTGATAAAACGGTTGGCTGCTTTCGCGATACTGACAAGCAAACGGCAAGTAAACCAGATCGTATTCCAAGCCTTTCGATTTGTGGATGGTGACGATTTGCACCAAATCACGCTCCGACTCCAACCGAACCTGCTGCTCTTCCGATTGTTGAGCCGGCTCGGCCATTCGCTCTTGTAGCCAGCGGATCAGCGCGTGTGGGTTGTCCAATTGCTGGCTGGCACTTTGCAGCAACTCCGCGATATGCAAAAAGTCGGTCACACAGCGCTCACCTTGCGGCATCGCCAACCAGTTTTCTGCCACTTGGCGAGCACTGGCGACTTGGCGAAGCATCGGCATCACGCCACGGCGCTGCCAGGTATCACGGTAATGGCTAAAGGCCACCACCTCTTGCTCCCACAAGGCTTCGTCTTGATTGAGTAACGCCAGCTGCTCGGCGGTCAAGCCAAATAAGGGGCTGGCTAGTGCCGCTCGCAACTTACGCTCGTTTTCAGGCTGCATCACCGCCACTAAGATGCGCTCAATATCGCTGGCGACGGGGCTGGCGAACACATTATCACGGTTGGAAAGATAGACAGACACCACGCCTTTTTCGGCCAGCGCTTGCTTGATCAGCTGTGCCTCGCGTCCGGTGCGCACCAACACAGCGATATTGTGCGGCTGAATGTCGGCTTGGCCGGAAGGCGTTTGTAGATAACTATTGCCCGCCACCGATTGGTTGAGCACTTGCGTGATATGCTGTGCGGTACTCACCGCTAAGGTCTGTTCAAAATCTTGCTTGCCACACAATTCATCCGGGCTGTGATGCCAAAAGGTGAGCGCGGGCTGCTCGTTTCCCTCCACCACCAGCGCTTTTTGTTTGGCGCTAGGCGAAGAGGCCACCGCTAAAAAGGGAATGCTGTCTTGATAGACAAACGGCGCCTTAGCACGTGAGAACAAGGCATTGACCCCGCGCACCATACCATCTGTCGAGCGCCAGTTAGTAGCAAGGTTGTAGTGATCACTCACCTGCGCACGGGCATGAATATAGGTGAAGATGTCGGCACCACGGAAGGCATAAATCGCCTGCTTAGGGTCGCCAATCATCATTAAGCTGGTGCGCTCCCCCCCTTCTTCTTGATCTTCGAATACAGGGGTATCGTCCGCCACTGGCGGCTGATAGACAGTGCTAAAAATCTGATATTGCAGTGGGTCGGTGTCTTGGAATTCATCAATCATTGCCACCGGATATAAGCTGCGAATACGTGCAGCCAACTGACCTTGGTTATCTTGGTCAAGTGCGCTGGCAAGTTGAGAAAGGAGATCGTCAAATGAGAGCCACCCTTGGCGGCGTTTTTCTTGGCGGAGCAGCTGCCGCACTTCTTTAATCGCCAGTGCGGTCAATCCCGGTTTTAACGTCGGCGGCTGATCAACCAATGCCTGAATGTGATCAAATAGCGCCAGACTCGGTGGCTCGGCTTTGCTCTTGGCCGCTAATGTCTGTTGGGCGAATTTTTCCAATTTGTCGGGTAATTGGTAATCAAGCGTCTCGGCATTGGCCCATTGTTCCATCGCATTAAGCCAATTCGCCAAATGATCTTTACGATAGCTACGGCCATCGAGCTTGGCGGCGCTGAGCTGGTCGGTGATCTGCTCCCCCGCCTCGCGCCATGCGCGCTTCACCGCATCAATCTTGGCAATCGCCGCTTGGTGTGCCGCCATGAGATCTTCGCCAAGATCAGGCGCCTTGACCGTGACAGCCGGTCCGGATAAATAGGGCGCAACCTCTTTTAATAAGGCCTCCGGCGCGGGCCAGTAGCTGCTCACCACACCGGCTAACGATTTAGGCAACGGATAAAAACGACGACGCCAAAAATCGGCCGCCGCGCGCGCTTTAATTTGTCGCTCGTCGGTGACAAATTCATGACTGAACAGGCTGCCCGATTCAAACGCATTTTGGGTCAGCATCCGCTGACAAAAACCGTGAATGGTATAGATAGCCGCTTCGTCCATCTGACGCTCGGCCTCTAACAGTCGCTGCGCCGCGGTTTTATGATCGCTTACCTCTGCAAGCAAAGGGCCAATGATAGGATCGCCACTCTCACCGCGCATAAAGGCAAAACGCGCCTCATGAATGCGACGCCGAATACGGTCTTTCAGCTCTTGGGTTGCCGCTTCGGTAAAAGTCACCACCAGTATTTGCTCGACACGGCACGGCGCTGCGCGGCCATGCCCAAGTAACAATCGCAGGTACAAGCCAGCAATCGTAAATGTCTTGCCGGTGCCAGCGGAGGCTTCGATTAATCGGACGCCATCAAGTGGCAAGGTGAGCGGGTTGAGGATCTGCGGTTCCATATCATTATTTCATCGCCTAGTCTGCCCGCTATTGTAGCAACCCCCTGGGGGAAAACATATTCTGACCGAGACAACCGTGCTGAGCTCGCTAAGATTTTCCTGCCCGACTCATTGACTTTTATTCATGCTTACACCTCTCAAATGATATTAATACTCATTATCATGACTTGATATTTAGTTTTAATTCTATTAATAATGGACTGCTTATAACTATCACTCATATAAAACTCATACAGGGAGTATCACCATGCCACTCATCCACCGACTCTCGGTGCGTAATAAGCTCTTACTTTTAGTTGGCTTAGCCGTATTAAGTCTCGTCAGTTTGGCCGCTTACCTTTCTTTTTCCCATTTTGAGGCCATCAAGCAAGAGCGCATCGCCCAGATGCACAAAAAGGTCGATATGGCATGGCACTATCTTGATGCTATGCACCGACAATACCCCAACCAAGACACGCCCCCCGAATCCGTTCTTCATGCTGTCAGCGCACTCAAATATGGCCAAACCGGCTACTTTTTTATCGTCGATCGCAATAATGTGATGATTGCTGGTGCCGAAAGTGCAGTAGGCAAAAACACGCGGCAAATTTTTGATGCCGATGGCCAATCGATTTTACCCGCTCTGACCCAGGCCGCTAATCAAGCTAATGGGGGGATCGCGCGGTATACGTTTCAAAAGCCCGGTAGTCATCAAGCGGTAGAAAAGCTCAGTGTGGTGAAGCGTTTTGGTCCTTGGGATTTAATGGTTGGTTCAGGGTTCTACTTGGATGACCTACGCGCACAGGCGTGGCAGCAAGCGCTCAACGCAGCAGGAGTGACAGCTCTGATTAGCGCGGTGATGATTGTACTTGCCAGTGCCCTTTCCCGAGCGATGCTGACACCGCTCATGGCGCTGCGCCATGTCATATCTTCACTCGCTGAGGGCGATCTTACTCAACGCGCGACCGTGTATGGTCGCGATGAGATTAGCGACATGAGTCAGCATACCAACCAAGCTTTGGATGCGCTGCAGCGGCTGATCTCGCAGGTAGATACCAATGTAAGCAAGCAGCATCAAGGTAGTGAAGAAGTCGCAAGCCTGGCTGCCAGCACCGCTCGTGCGGTTGAAGAACAAAATCGCACTCTCGACTCTGTGGCAAGTGCCGTCGAAGAGCTTTCTACCGCCGTACGTGACGTGCAATACCTTACCGAGTCGAATGCTTCTCAAACCGATAGCGCCACACAGCTCATCAACGATGTCGATAGCAGTTTGCAACGCGCTACCAGCGCGATGGAAACCGTGCAGCAACGCGTCGACGATACGTCTGAGATCTTACGTGAACTCGCCGACTCCACCCAACAAATCAGTGATGTGACTACCGTCATTAACACCATTTCCGAGCAAACCAACCTACTTGCCCTTAACGCAGCGATTGAGGCAGCACGAGCGGGTGAAGCGGGACGTGGATTTGCAGTGGTTGCCGATGAGGTTCGCCAATTAGCGCAATCCACGCAAGAGTCGACCACACGCATCAGTGATATTGTCGGCACGCTGCAAGCTCGGGCCGACAATGCAGTCAGCAGCATGGCGGATGGTCAACAACAAACACAAAAATGTGTCAATGACGCACAAGCGGCGCGTCGTGATATGGCCGCGTTGCAAACTCAGGTTCAAGAACTCGCCGCTTTGAATGGCCAAGTGGCGACTTCAACCACTCAGCAAGCAGCTGCCGCCGAGGAAGTGGCCAAGAACCTAGCAGCTATCACCGAAGTGTCTCATCAAAATGCCCAAGCCAGCGATGATACCCGTGAACTGACCGATAAAGCACTGTCACTCAGCCAGCGTGTAAAGCAAGGTCTCTCGCTATTTTCACACTGATAAAGCCCTAACAGTGAAAGGCTCACCAAGGCGACTTGGTGAGCCTTGGCGGTGAGCGATGACTCCCTAAAAAGCGAACATTAAAAAGGCCAGCATGGCTGGCCTTGGTTCATTGATTGAGACGTAACGCTTACGACTGAAGCCAAACTGGGTTGGTCCATGCCGTGCTGCCGTCTTTGTCTTCCACTTCTAGGTTGATCCAACCTTCTGCATCCGCAGGAATAGGCAGTGATAGCTCAAGGCGCTGTGTACTCTCTTCGGGGTTAATGGTGATGCTGTTTAGCACCTCACCACCTTGACCGATTAAGCGTACTTCTTTGAGACCATCCGCGGCGACTACATTGATATCCCATTTATCACCAGCCTTGGCGGTTTCACCAAACATGATGTTTTGTGGGTACAGAATGGGCCCCTGGGTGGCATAGCCGTGACCCGCTTTCAACGCTTTGGCAAAGGCGAGAGGCGTTAGCTCACCATCAACATTGGCCATCATACGAATACGACCGGTAAGCTGGTTCCACGCATCATGAGTATCAGTACCGGCTGTGAGGTACATGGCTTCGCCTTGATCCCAAAGCTTGTGCGCTTTTTCAAGGGTCGGCTCATTATCGACACGTGCGTTGAGCTCCATCAGGTCGAAACGATCGGTCTTACCACCCGGCACCGCATCCTTAGCGATATTGGTGAAGTAGCCATAATCGTTATATGGGTGGTTCATCGGCACCACTTCTGCACCCATCTCATGCGCAGCATCAATCAAGGTGTGCACGTCATCAGTACCCGGATCGACCGTCAGCGCAGCGCCATTGTCGATGGGGAATGGGTTCATGTGTCCCCACGATGGCGAGATCTCAATCGATGGAATAAAAGGTACGCCACGTTTTGCTGATAGGTCAGCAAACACTTTGTGATTAATGGTGGAGTCATGATCACTGATAAAGGTCAGATCCAAGTCAGTTGCCAACTGAGCACGCACTACGATTTCTGGAGGTGTTACCCCTTCCAGCACATTGCCGTGGTGGTGCAAGTCAGCGCCATACCAATGGTTACGGTTCGGGAAAGTCACCTGAGGCACTTTCACCACTTGTTGGTTGGTTTTGCCCGACTCGAGCGTTACCTCCAAAGTTTGTGATTCTGCAGTAAAGCCCGCACCGGCGTTAATGCCTAACTTGTATTCACCCGGTGCCAGTTTTAGCTCGGCATGGCCTGCAGGTAGTAAATCAGTGAAGAAGGTACGCTTACCCAAAAATTCAACCGGTGGCGCTTGGCCTTCAATGATAGTCACACGCGCATCTTTGGCGACACCAGAGGCCGCTTCTTCCACGTTAAGTGCAAGCGTCGCTGGGCTTTTCAGCGATGTGAAGTCCAATGTTTGTTCACTGTCAGCACTGACGGTAATGGATTGCGGTTGGCTATTCGCATGGCCTGTTGCCGTGCCATACACTTGGTACTTACCTTCTGGCAATGCCATGTTGTATTGACCCTCTTTAGCAAGGGTCCACGCGTATGGGTGACCGTCTTTTTCAATCATCACAATTGCATCGGCTGGCACGTTACCGTTGTCGGCGCGCAATTGGCCGCTAATGGTGCCCGTCGCTTCGCCATGACGCTCAGCTTCCGCTTTGACAATCGGTGCCATATCGCCGTTGGGAACAACCTGGAGCTTTGAGTCAAAGGTACGGGTCTCGCCCGCTTTAAGCGTGTGACCCAAATACATATCGCGGCCGTTATATTTGATGCGATCAAAATAAGGCGCATGCAGTGCGAACGCCCAATCACGGTCATACGCCACCATGCGATCGGCTAGGGCATTATCGGCCATCGCTTCTTCATTGCCTTCAAGGCCTGGTACCGCGAACTGATAGCCCGTATCCGGCCAAATCGTGTGGCCTGATTCTAGCTCAAGGTCGTCTTCGCCTTGGTTGCTCATCACGGTTTTGAGTCCAATCGAATCCGAGCCCGCTTCCAAGGTGTACCAAGTGGTAATGTCGACCTTGTCGAAGTTACGGCTCACTTTGATCACCGCTTTTTCATCGCTGTCTTCCACAATGTCAATCGACTTACGATCGTTCGGCCAAGCCGACCAGCTATTAGGGATGAAATCTGCAAAAGCGACTCGGTCTAGATCAATTTTGCCATTTTTCACCGCCGCGAGGTCCACCAAGGTACCACGTGGCACGCCCCATGGTGGCGCAGACTCAACCGCCAATGCGAACGCGACATGCTCATTTTTTACCGTGATGTCTTGGGCATGCGTTGCCTCGCCATCTGGGATTGCAGTCTTACCTTGAGTAATGCTGACGTCGGCGTGCGCTGAGGCACCCAACAAAAGGCCAGAGACTAAGGTTGCCACTGCGCTTTTTGAGAATTTATGCATGAAGGCACTTCCTTTTTTTCATGGTTTGTTATGTGAATTTTCGATGACATTGTGCGTTAAGTTAATTACACGTTCAAATAAAAAACATCGTAAAAACCCTACAAAACCACACATTTAATACGTCCACTAACAAATTAAAAAACCACAAGATACTGATATTGATATAACTTTTTCTGAAACCCACCATTCAAATGATCGTTTAAAAAATATTTAGACCCCAAATAGATTGACCCCTAACGAGGCGCAGGTCGCGCAATCTTTGACCAACAAATTGATAACAATTGTCGCACTAAACGCCGACGTATTGACGCACCTCCTGCTCACTCTTTAATGATATTTAGCGCGCACATTTAGATATTTACTCAACTATGATGAATAAAAACACAAGAAGAACATCAAAAATCATGCTTTTAAAGACAATCGATGCACAATAAAAAGCCAAGCATCAACTTGGCTAACAGGGGGAAGCGTGGAGAGGAAGAGACAGAGGCCACATCGCGCCTATGATGCGGACTTCACTGCATGCTAGTGTTTTTGTCGCTGCGCTAACATCGGCATTAAGTGGCGATCGCCTGTTGCTAACAGCGCTTGGCCGAGGCTTTCACGCCATTGCGGCCAAACACGGTAAACGTAAGGGTCTTGTCCTTCGCCAGGATTAAAGCCTCCCACAAAGGCATCGCGTATCGATTTCAGCGCTTTGTCTTGGCCGGTTTCACTGTTATCAAAGCCTTTTTTACTATCTCGAGCTTTTATCCCCGCCCCGACTGAGCTTGGCAGATAGGTAAGCGGCTGATTCAGTCCCTGTTGATAGTCTTCAACCAAGGCTTGTAGGTGTGCTCGCGCATCATCTTTGCTGAGTGGGGAAAACTCGATGGTTTCTTTCACTCCCACCAGCGTACTCGGCACGGCTTCGCCCATCGCGCATTGGCATAAATGATCAATCCATACCGCAAGCTGATGACGCACAGTCAGATCGCCACAATGAAAGCGAACCAAGCAGTCTTGATAACGCCGATTGAGCCAACCTTGCAGTTGTACCTCACCCAAGGCAGTAGGAAGGGTCAGATTGAGTTCAAGATCGGGGCGCGGCGCGGCGAGCAAAGGCGTCAAGCGTTGGTACATATCACGGATCACCATAACTTGCGTATCCAAGGTCAATTCGCCAAAGTACGCTAAGGGCAACTTGCCCTGTCCTCGCTGTCGGGCCATAAAATCCTGCACGCTTTGGGGGCTGTCATCGGTTTCAATAAAGTGGGCTAACAGCTGATCGCGCAGCTGAAAACGGTGCAAGGTATCTAAGCGAAAGGGTTCAAATTCTTCTAACGGCGCTTCTAACTGCTCAAAGAAGACTTTCAAGCGGCGTTGGAAAAAATAGCGCACGGGCAACCGCCAAAAGCGCTGCAACTCAGCCAACTCAATCACAGGATCGATATGGCTATCCGGATCAGGGCTTAATGCATCATCCATAAATGCCGGCAGTTGTGTCCCTTGCCCTTTGGCAGCCGGTAGCCACTCTTGCGCGTAGCTACCATCATGAGCAAACGCCTCTGGGCTAAAGGGAGTGAGTGGATGCGTCTGGATAAGCCTCTCTTCCAGCCGCTGACGTGACTGGACTTCGGGTAAGTCGCGGTCACCGGCCAAACAGTAGCCTTGGGTACAATATTCAAGCAGCTCGGTAACCAGCACCGACGGGACTTTTAAGCTGTTATCTTGCACTGAGCGCCCGACATAACTGATATATAAACGCTGCTGTGCTGACTGCAGCGCTTCTAAAAACAGGTAACGATCATCGTCGCGGCGCGAGCGATCTCCTGCCCGCGTGCGGCCCACCATTAAATCAAAACCGACGCTAGGCACAGTGCGTGGGTACACGCCATCATTCATCCCAAGCAAACACACCACATCAAAGGGAATGGAGCGCATCGGCATCAAGGTACAAAAGTTGACCTGACCGGCCAAAAAGCGCTGGCTGACTCGCTCGTTGTTGAGGCGGCCGTTAAAGTAATCGCGCACCACTGGCAAGGTTAGCGTGTGGGTAAAGGCAGCATCGCTAAGCTGTGTCAGCCAACTGTCTAACTGGGTACGGATCAATTTGACCGCTAACTCTTCATCCCCTTCAATGGCGAAGCAGTCATCCAGCATTTGGGTCAACCGCGCCACCCACGTCTTACCATCGCATTCAATCGCCAGTTGCTGCTGGTAGTGGATCAATGTGTCTATAAACAACCCTAACCGCCCTGCCAGCTCCGCATTAAGCCCTTGGACTTCATCATAAGGGACGGTGTCTGCAAACAAGCCGGCCTCACTCGGCATCGCGTAGCCGAGTAGCATACGTTTCAGGCCAAATAGCCACGTATTCTGATACTGCTCGGGCAAGGCAAATTGACTCGCGGTATGGGTATCAAGCCCCCAGCGAATGCCGGTTTCTTCCACCCACTGCTTAATCTGATCAAACTGTTGGCTGTCGATGGCAAAACGGCGCGACACCGCCGGCACCTCAAGAATTTCCAATAGTTCCGCCGCACTGCATCGACTATCAGGCAGGGTGAGCAGACGCAAAAAGGCGGCTAACACCGGGCTTTCTTGATCGGCGCTGCGATCTGAGATGGAAAAGGGAATAAAACGCTCACTCGGCGCATTACCAAACACCGCTTGAATGGCGGGGCTGTAGGCATTGATATCCGCCACCATCACAATCACATCGCGGGGGCTCAGTGATGGGTTGGCCTCAAACATCGCGAGTAGCTGATCGTGCAGCACTTCGACTTCGCGCATCGGGCTGTGACAGGCATGGATTGCGATGGAAGCATCATCTGGCTCGATTTCTGTTTTCGCCGCACTGGTTTCAGTCTGCTTGGGATCGCCTGGCTCATTCAAATCCAAAATATCGGCTTGGATGTGATGGAGTAGATTATCGCGGTTAATAGGTACAAAGCCGCTATCAATCTCATTACAGGCCATTTCCGAGAGCAGCAGTAAGTTATCGCGCCCTAGTTTTCCCATCGACGCCAGCAAGCTGTTCCCTACTTCACCGTGCTCGGGCTCATCAAGTCCCAGTGCCAATTGGCTCTCGGCGGGGATGTCTTCAATTCGGCTGATCTTATCCCGCGCCAATGCGGCACGTTTAGCCAGATAGCGCTTGTCGCGAATATCGCCCCAATAGTAACGGCATGGGTTGGTGAACATAAAATGCACCTCCACATGCTCGCCCAGTGCTTGCAACGCATCCAGATAGCGTGGTGGGAGCGCGGATATGCCAAATACAAACACCCTCTCAATATCAGCAAGCCCTTCAGGTTTGTGCTGATGGCTGGTTAAGGTATCGATAAACTCTTGATACAAGTTGGCGCGATGGTAAGGCGATTGGCCCAGCGCCAATGTGTGATCGTATAAGCGACGCCACAGTTTTTGCTGCCAAGGCTGCACATCGTCAAGCTCGGGTACCGGTTGCTCTTGCTCCCATGCCAGCACCCACTCGGGGCGATAGACCAAATACTGGTCGAAAATATCGGCCACTTTTTCGGCCAGCTGGTAGGCGCGTTGCTGATCCTGGCTATCTTCCAAATACGCGGCTAAATCAGCGAACTCTGGCGCATCCAGACAGCTGGGTAAGATGTCCATTAGCTTCCATGTCATCGCCTCTTTATTGAAATCACTGCGCTCAGGCACGCCATCCAACACCCGCACAAACAGCTGCCAGATAAAGGTAGCGGGAAGCGGGAATTCGACGTTCGCGACAATCTGCTGCTCATTGGCGAGTGCCATTTTTAACCACTGCGCCATGCCGGGGCTTTGCACCAGAATAAGTTCTTTTTGAAAAGGGTCAGACAGTGGTCGCTGTTGGATTAGGGAGACCAACAAGGACTTCAACAGATCGAGCTGATTAGAGTGATAAACAGTAAACACAAGGCGCTCACATGGGAAAGATAACTGGCATCGATTGTGGCCGATTGCCGTACTAAGCGCAAACCGCCATCGATACGCCGCGACCTCGCACACGACTTGTTAAGCGCGTGATGGCACAGCAAATCGCTGCGCGATTAAACGCGATTGTCACCCACACTGAATGCGATCAGCTGGCTGATATGGTTCAGTGAACGCCCCGACTCTTGCTGCCACTCATTAAATGCCTGTTGCGCTGCTTGCATCGCCCGCTTGGTCTCTCGACCGCTATCAACGATTTTAGTCGCGCGCAGGTAGTGCTCGATATCACGGGTGAACAAGAAGGTGTCCTTGCCCATTCGGCGCAAGGTATAAGCACCGGTATTACCGCCTAAACGCTTACCGTGCTTTTTTAAATACTGCCATAACCCGACAATATCTTCGCTGGGCCAATCGGCGACAAACTGGCTAAAACTGCCGTGCGATTGCTGCACGCGGTGGATCATTTCCGCGTTGTGCGGAATCGTCATCACCTTGGTAAGATGACGAATAATCGCTGGGTTGGTGGCTTTTTCTTCCCACATTTCCGGCGGCATCAGCAGCATTTTATCAATATCAAAGCCCCAGAACACCTCTTCAAATCCGGGCCATTTTTTACGCACTACCTGCCAACTAATCCCCGATTGAAACACCTTCTGGCTAAACGCTGCGAGCCAGCGATCATCTGGTATCTCACACAAGGCATGAGGCGCAAGCGGTGCCACCAACATGCGCTCTACCTCGCGTTGACCGCCTTTGCGCTCAGCGGCACGTTGATAAATGGTGCTAAATTTTTCTCTCATGTCACAATCATGGCCGGGTCAGTGGACAATGGCCCTTATCCTACTGTATAAAAAGACAGTAAATCAACGAAGAGAGGGTAATTATGGCCGTTATCGTCAAGTACGTGGTCGAACGCGAGGGAGAAGAAAAGATGACATTTACCTCCAAAGCTGAAGCCGACGCCTACGACAAAATGTTGGATATGGCGGATGCCATGTTCGATCTAATTGGAGAAAGCGAACTGGTAGACGACGAAGAAAAGCGTGAAGCCTTGTCGCTATACCTTGCTCAACACAAAGACTCGGTGCTTGAAGCACTGGGCGCAAAACGCAAGGCGGCAAAGAAAAAGCCGGCAAAAAGCGAGAACAAAGCGGACGAGAGTCGCGACGACAAAGACGCCGATGCGGCCTAAAGTTGTGATTGCTGACCCTTTTAGCATCCGCGAAAGAGCAAGCCCATTTGGCTTGCTTTTTTTATGCCTGTCTCCTGATGACTATGCATCAACATGAATCGGTGCGCTGACCTGTAACGGTTTTTGCCTCCGCCAGCCGTTAAGCGCTTCCAACCACCGCCGCTTGTCTTTAAGATGAAGTGTTTGATGTTTTAAGCCCAACGACACAAGGAGATTCCCCCCAATGGCAAGCTTTGCTCTGGCACTCGGTACCGCCACTCAAAACCAGGACGGTAAAATCATTGAAGCCTATTTCCCAGCGCCCCTGCTTAATCCTAGTGATGATCTGGTAAGTGCCCTAAGCGCGCTAACCGATTATAGCGCCGGTAATCAGGTACTAGAGGTTGCACCAGAAACCTGCGCTGCAATCAGTGAAGCCTTCGCCGCCGCTGGCGCTCAAAAGGCAGCTAACTTTGCGAGCAAGGCTCAACAAACCACACAGCCACTGGTGCTGGTTATTCTAGAAAACGACAGCAAACCCGCATCGGTGGCTGAAGGCTTCCTCAAGCTTCAGCTGATCTCGCACCGCTTAGTCAAACCACACGGTGTGGTGCTAGACGGACTCTTTGGCCTGCTGCACAACATCGCTTGGACCAACCAAGGCCCAATCGACTTGCCGGAACTGCCTGAGCGTCAGATGGAAGCGCGTCTGAAAGGCGAAACATTAACCGTTGAGTGCGTGGATAAATTCCCGAAAATGACCGATTACGTGGTGCCTGCCGGTGTGCGTATTGCTGATACCGCCCGTGTTCGCTTGGGCGCCCATGTGGGTGAAGGCACTACGGTGATGCACGAAGGCTTTATCAACTTCAATGCCGGCACCGAAGGCAAGAGCATGATTGAAGGCCGTATCTCTGCGGGTGTGATGGTCGGTCAAGGTAGCGATATTGGCGGCGGTGCATCCATTATGGGGACGCTGAGTGGCGGCGGCCAGATTGTGATCTCAATTGGTGAGAACTCACTGTTGGGTGCCAATGCTGGCCTTGGCTTCCCATTAGGCGATCGTTGCACCATCGAGTCAGGACTGTATGTCACCGCAGGCACCAAAGTCACCATGCTCGACGCTGACGGCAATGTGGTCGAAAGCATCAAAGCACGTGATTTGGCCGGTAAGTCGGACCTATTGCTACGCCGCAACTCAAAAACGGGAGCGGTTGAATGCTTAACCAACAAAACGGCGGTCGAGCTCAACCACGAGCTACACGCGAATAACTAATCAAGCCCGCTTTTAGTTCTTTTCAGAGGCGGCCAACTTGGTCGCCTTTTTTATGTCTACTTTGCTTGAATCACTATCGCGTCACCGCAATACGCCAAAAAGCACAAGCAGGTTTGTGGCACATTTTAACCACAAGCGAAAACGAGGAAAATAAACAGGCGCGAGGCGGCCCTGACTGGCGGGTAAATCAGCGTTCGTGACCTCTCCCAACGTAGCATTTTTGGCATTGAGTTCAAGGCTTTTCCGACCTTTTCGGTGTCAGGATTCGCAGGTGCTCACAGATCCTTCTATCGATATCCTTCCCCCCTTTAAACATGAGCTAAGTCACGTTATCAATAATGGAAAGCGGTAATCTGAAGATGAACCTAATACAGGGGAACAAAGAGGAAAGAGTATGAGAGTGGAAATTGCAGGCAAAAACATCGAAATCACTCCCGCCATCCGTGAGCGCATTGAAAGCCGCTTTGAAAAGCTGGCCAAGTGGCAGGTGGCACTCATCAATCCTCATGCTGTGATCAGTAAGGAGCCAAACCACCAGTTCAAAGTGGAAGCGAAAGCTGGGCTACCAGGTTCAACACTGGTTGCCTCTGCCGAAAGCGACGACATGTACAAAGCGATTAACGAGGTGGGCCAAAAACTCGAGAAGCAACTGAATAAGGTCCAACACAAAGGCGAAGCGCGCCGTAACGATAAGTCAGCCGCGACGGTTGCGATGGAAGAAAATCCAGCCGATGAGGAAATCTAACCCTCAGCGCAACACCTAACTCGCTAAACATGTTAGCCCCGGCCTCGCGGGGCTTTTTGATCCTTGACACGCCTGCCTGCGCCCCATATGGTTAATCCATGCGCAAACATAACAACACAACGCCCAATGCTGATTCTCGTTCGTTTTTTTCGCTTCTTTTTTATCTCGCCAACGCGGGAGGAAGCGTGCTAAGCCTAATCAGCCTGGCGCACTAACCTCCCAACCGGGAGGTTTTTTTGTATTAGAACAAGGATAATGTATGCCAGACACACCACGCCCACTGGATGAGATACGCACGCGCATAAGCCAGCTTGATCAAGAGCTGCTGACACTATTGGCCGAGCGCCGTCGCTTAAGCCTAGATGTCGCCAAAAACAAAGTCGCCGTGCAAAAACCGATTCGCGATCAAGCCCGTGAACAAGCCTTATTAGAAAAACTGGTGACCAAAGCGCAAGATCACCAGCTAGACGCCCACTATGTATTGAGTCTGTTTCACACCATTATCGAAGACTCGGTACTTATCCAGCAGCGCTATCTGCAAAACCTGGCCAACCCAGACAATCAGCGTCCAGTGGCACGGGTTTCTTTCTTGGGCAGCCAGGGCTCATATTCCTATCTCGCCGCGCGCCAATACTTTAGCCGCAAGCAAACCGAACTGGTGGAAATGGCCTGCGACAGCTTTAAAAAGGTGGTAGAAACGGTAGAAACTGGTCATGCCGATTACGGTATCTTACCCGTAGAGAACACCAGTTCTGGCTCAATCAATGAAGTGTACGATCAGCTGCAGCACACGCGTTTATCGATTGTCGGTGAGCTCACGCTGCCTATCGACCATTGCCTGCTTACCGTCGGTGACCAAGAGCCAAGTCAAATTGATACCTTGTATGCCCACCCGCAGCCGCACCAGCAATGCAGCGAATACATTGACACCTTGGGTAAAGTGAAGAAGATTTATTGCTCCAGCACCGCTGAAGCCATGCAACAAGTAGCGGATTTAAACCAGCCCAACGTCGCCGCGATTGGTCATGCGGCAAGTGGTGAGTTTTACGGTTTAACCGCGATTAAGAGCGAGATAGCCAACCAACAGCAAAATCACACCCGCTTTATTGTCGTGGCCCGCAAGCCGGTTAAAGTGTCGTCACTGACCCCTGCCAAGACCACCTTTATCATGTCGACCTCGCAGCAAGCTGGCTCCTTGGTGGAGTGTTTAATGGTACTGCGCGAGCGCGGCATCAATATGACCAAGCTCGAATCTCGGCCCGTGCTTGGCAACCCATGGGAAGAGATGTTTTACGTCGATGTTGAAGCTAATATGGCCAGCAACCTGATGCAAAGTGCACTGGACGAGCTCACCACCCTGACCCGTTACCTAAAAGTGCTCGGTTGCTACCCGTCAGAGACCATTTCCCCCACCGAAGTATCGCTGCCGGACAGCAACGAATAATCGCGAGTAGCCATTAACGCCAAAAGCCCACGATGTGGGCTTTTGGCGCTTTAATCATTATCATATCGCTTAAACCACCGTGTGAAGTCCATGCTGAACACCCCCAAAATAGTCAAATTTTCGCTCAATAAGGTCGAAAAACTGACCGTCCTTTTTTTCGTAATAACGAAACAACGCGTAAGCAATCAGGTCCGCGAGTTGAATCAATCTTGTTGCTTCAGAATCGATAAAGGCAGGGACTTCTGCCATATTCCTCAGCCGCCCCCAGTCATGACCATCGAGTTTAAACGCTTTAGCGAGTGCTTGAATCGGTGCTTCTTTGCTGCTCTTGTCAAAAAGAATCAGACCTCTTTGGGTATTATTGAAGTGAACATGTTGTCTGGCTAAGAAATGATCGAAGCGGGTTACAATTTGTTGAAAGGTATAATGAACCGGATCATTTGGAGAGATGGCACCTTTTCTTACAACTGATGCAAATATTCTAAATTTACGCCCATCAATTAAGCTAAGAGCCTGTTTGATCGCTTTTAGGCGCAACTCTTTATCAAACTTCCGCCAAAAGCCTCGCCCCGCAAGCATGGGGGCGCCGTGGAGTTCAACAGCGTGGGGGTCTTGTGGATTGAAGATTGCCGCGATTTTATCTAACTCAAGAGAAAGCCAATGTGCAGAGCGCTCGAACACACTAAAGCCAGCGAGAACAAAATGCTCTTGGTCTGCGCCACCAGGCGTGCCGGATTCATCTGCGTACAACAAAAACATATACGAACCCCTAAGATAATAGAGAGTCGCTACGAAAGGAAATGGGGGAAAGAAGGCGGCGGAAAGAGCTACGAGCTCAGCGCACTACAACAAGGCAGCACACCATAGATTGTTTCCAACCGCTCGATAACTATATCCCTAAATCACAGACTCTGCAACGATAGTTCTAATACGCTTTCGACCGCTTGCTGTAGCCTCAAACACGCAATAACCGTACATCTCATAGCGACGAAATAATACTTTCGAATCCGCTTAGACTACTACAAAGACTCACTTTTCCACGTGCGAGCCTGATTATAAATACCCTATCACTTTATCCATGCGATCCAGTTCTTAGTCCCTCATATCGATATACACGCTATCTCACTTTATCTGTGTGGCTCTCTACCCTCCTGCCCCCTTGAAAAGGTGAGCCTGACTAGGTCACGGTGCGGTGGGTGGCGTCGTTGGCTTGTCGCAACAAGCCTTGGCTTTCTTGTAAAAAGCGCGGGGCGTAGTCGCCAAACCAGTTTTCCACTTGCGCGAAGGCATCGACAAACGTGGACTTATCATGTTGTTCGAGCAAGTCAATCGCTTCCCCAAAACGCTGGTAAAAGCGTTTGATCATCGCCAGGTTTTGCGGCGAGGACATAATAATATCCGCATACAGACCCGCATCTTGGGCGAACAAGCGCCCCACCATGGCAAGCTCTAAGCGATAAATCGGTGAGCTTAGCGCGGTAAGCTGATCTAAATTGGGGTTTTCTTCTGCCAGATGGACCCCGTAAACAAACGACGTAAAGTGGCGCAGCGCTTGGATCAGCGTCATGCCTTCATCATGCTCGATGGCGCTGATCCGATGTAGCCCAGCGCCCCAAATCCGAAATTGCTCGAGCAACCATTGGTATGCCTCAGGATGTCGGCCGTCGCAATAAACAATCACCTGCTTGGCAAGGCTGGCCACATCGGGGCCAAACATCGGGTGTAGACCAACCACTGGGCCTGAATGCGCGGCTAACATCGCTTGTAGCGGACCTGATTTGATGGAGGTGAGATCCACTAATAAGCAGTCATCTGGCAGTTGGGTCAATTGATTAATGACCGCTTCCGTAACGTCAATGGGTACCGACACCACCACCATACCCGCGTCAGCCAGCAAGGTATCCGCATGCACCCAATCGTCTTTATCCAGCACAGTGACCTGATAGCCAGAAAGCGCAAACAAGCGCGCGAACAATCCCCCTAGCTGCCCTTTACCGCCAATGACTACGACCTGGCGTAAATCTGGGTTTAGACACTTAAAGCCAGAGTCGTTTTCACTGCTGTACGATTCGCGCATAGTACGACGCAGGACATCTTCAATTAAGTCTGGTGGCACGCCTTGCGACTGTGCTTCTTGACGACGCGAAGCGAGCATCGCTGCTTCACGGTCCGGCGCATAAATGGGCAAGCCATGTTGGCTTTTTACCTCTCCCACTTCTGCGACCAGCTCTAAACGGCGCGCGAGCAGGCTCACCATTTGTTTGTCGACATCATCGATTTGATCGCGCAATCGGCTCAGTTCTGCCACCATGATTTAGCCCTGTTGAATACGTTGTTGAAGAGAGGTTGCCAGCTCTTGGTGAGCATGACGCAACAATTGTTCGGTAGACGCCCAATCAATGCACGCATCGGTGATCGACACACCGTACGCCATCTCATCTTTCGGCAGATCCGCTGATTGGTTGCCAGCATTGAGGTGACTTTCGATCATCAAGCCAATCACAGAGCGGTTACCTTGTTTAATTTGATGGATCACATCTTCCGCCACCAGCGGTTGGCGACGATAATCTTTACGTGAATTCGCGTGGCTACAATCCACCATGAGAGACGGATTTAGTCCCGCGGCCTCCATTTGCTGCTCACATTCAGCGACGGAGACTGAGTCGTAGTTGGTTTGCTTGCCGCCACGCAGGATCACATGGCCGTTTGGGTTACCTTGGGTATTCAATAACGCTACTTGGCCGGCTTGGTTGATCCCCATAAACCGGTGCCCAGACGCAGCGGCTTTCATCGCATTGGTGGCGGTGGCCAGATTGCCATCCGTGCCATTTTTAAAGCCGATTGGCATCGACAGTCCACTGGCCATTTCACGATGGGTTTGTGATTCGGTGGTGCGCGCACCAATCGCCGCCCAGCTAAACAGATCGCCTATGTATTGCGGGCTGATCGGATCCAGTGCTTCAGTGGCCAGCGGGATCCCCATTTGCGCTAAATCCGTGAGCAAACCACGCGCTTGCTTTAAGCCAGACTCCACGTCAAAGCTGCCATCCAGATGCGGATCGTTGATTAAGCCTTTCCAGCCAGTGGTGGTGCGTGGTTTTTCAAAGTAAACCCGCATCACAATAAACAAATGATCACTCAGCTCATCCGACAAGGCTTTCAGACGACGCGCGTAATCTTTGGCCGCCTCAACATCATGAATGGAGCAAGGGCCACACACCACTAACAAGCGGTGATCGCGTTTGTGAATAATATCCGCCACGGTTTGTCGCGCTTGGCTGATCGCCGCACGAGTACTTTTTTCAATCGGGAACTGGGCACGGAGCTGCTCTGGTGTGAGAAGCACCTGCTCGTCACGAATGTGGATATTGGTTACCGAGTCTTGCTGCATAGCCTTGCCTTGAGTTGTTCATTAGGTTTTACACAGACAATACCAGGCTCTATTCTAAAAGCAATAGTGAGTGTATCATTTAATTTACTTAGTAAATTTAAGTTTACAGTCTAATTTAAGATAGAGTCTTAAACCGTCAATCGTTACTATAACCTATCCGTCATTTTTGTGTGGGTGGTTATGGCCCTGGTTCTTTCCCTCTTGCAGCAAATGAGCGTTTATCTAGTGATCGCCTATTTGCTGAGTAAAACGCCTGCGTTTATGCCACTACTGAGTATCTCAGGACGGCTGTCGCATAAAGTCGTTTGTTATTTCCTCTTCTCAGGCTTTTGTATTCTCGGCACCTACTTTGGTTTAAGTATCCAAGATGCGATTGCCAATACTCGCGCAATTGGCGCGGTGATGGGAGGATTACTGGGCGGGCCGGTCGTGGGGTTTTTGGTTGGGCTGACAGGCGGGCTGCACCGTTACAGTTTAGGCGGCTTTACCGATCTCGCCTGCGCTATATCGACGACCTCCGAAGGGTTAATTGGTGGTTTAATGCACCGCTACTTAGTGTCCCGCAACCAAACCAGCCGTTTATTTTCCCCTACCGTAGTGTTAGGGGTGACGTTTGTCGCCGAGCTGGTGCAAATGGCGATTATTCTCGCGGTGGCTGAGCCCTTTAGCCGTGCATACGAGTTAGTCAGCGCGATTGCTGCGCCCATGGTGATCGCTAACTCAGTCGGTGCCGCGATGTTTATGAGCATTATTGTCGACCGCAAAACCCTGTTCGAACGCTATTCAGCGGCGTTTTCCAGTAAGGCGCTAAAAATTGCTGAACGCTCGGTCGGTATTTTGAGTAGCGGCTTTAATCAGCAAAGCAGTGAACAGGTCGCCGCCATTATTCAACAAGAGACAGGGGTCGGCGCCGTTGCGATTACCGATCGCGAAAAGATCCTCGCCTTTACCGGGATTGGCGATGATCACCACCTGCCCGGTACACCCATTGCCTCAGATTACACCCGTCGCGCGATTGCCGATGATCAATTAATTTATATCGATGGCGCCGATACGCCCTACTGCTGTTCGCTATCACCTTACTGCAAACTCGGTTCAGTGCTGGTGATCCCTTTGCGCGGCGGTGATGGTTATGTGCTAGGCACGGTGAAACTTTATGAGCCTAAACGGAAACTCTTCTCGGCGATCAATGTCACCATGGGTGAGGGGATCGCGCGACTCCTCTCCAACCAGATTTTGACCGGGCGTTATCAGCGCCAACAAAGCTTGCTCACCCAAGCCGAGTTAAACTTGTTGCGCGCCCAAGTGAACCCGCACTTTTTGTTCAATGCCTTAAATACCATTAGTGCGGTGGTCAGGCGTGAGCCGGAACGTGCTCGCCAATTAATCCAGCACTTATCAACCTTCTTTCGCAGCAACCTCAAGCAAAACCGCGAAACGGTGTCGCTTGAGCAAGAGCTGAGTCATCTTGATGCGTACTTAGAGCTAGAACATGCCCGCTTTGCCGATCGTATGAGTGTTGAAAAGCAGATTGACCCGGCTATCTTACACGCGGTGATCCCAAGCTTTACCTTACAACCTTTGGTTGAAAACGCCGTGAAGCATGGGATCAGTCAATTGATGGCAGGCGGTAAAATTGTGATCCGTGGCTGGCAAGAAGGCGAATGCCTGTATTTACAAGTGGAAGATAATGCCGGGCTTTATCAACCGGCAGCACAACACTCAGGGCTAGGGATGCGTATTGTCGATAAGCGCGTGCGCGGGTTGTTTGGTAGCCAATACGCGCTGAAAATGACCTGTCAGCCCGATGTGTGGACGCGGGCAACCGTCACTCTTCCCTTAACCTATCAAGCCCCCAACAAGGAGAGACAGGGATGATCAAGGCATTGATTGTTGATGATGAGCTTCATGCGCGTGAAGCCTTGGAAGATGAGTTACTGGCACTCGGTGGCGTTGAGGTGGTTGGACAGTGCAACAATGCCATCGACGCGCTGAAAGCCATCAATCAAACCCGCCCCGATGTGGTGTTTTTAGATATTCAGATGCCTCGCGTGACCGGTTTAGAGCTACTCGCGATGCTCGACCCCGCCACCATGCCCAAGGTGGTGTTCGTGACCGCCTATGATGAATTCGCTGTACAAGCGTTTGAGGACAATGCATTCGACTATTTGCTCAAACCCGTCGAAACTGGACGATTGAAGAAATCACTGGAAAAACTCACCCGTGAGCTGAGCCAGAAACACGACTACCAAGTGATCACGCCCGCGTTGGATTTGCTCCCTTGCGCCGGACACAATCGAATTACGTTGATCCCTCACCAAGAGGTGGAGGTCGCACGTACGGCGCTAAGTGGGGTCGCGCTACTCACCGCAAAAGGCGAATCTACCACGCACCTTTCACTCAAGGTTTTGGAAGACAAAACCCCCTTAATACGCTGTCATCGCCAATACTTAGTGCATCCGGCCACTATCCGCGAAATCCAGTTACTCGACAACGGCCTTGCCGAAGTGATCACGCAATCTGCCTATGTGGTACCTGTGAGCCGCCGCTATCTCAAAACACTGAAAGACAAGCTGGGCTTATGCCAGTAACTCTCACCGCGCGTTAGTAGAAAAGCCCATTTGCTTGGCTTTGAAAGTCGTTGTAGCCGCGCTGCCACTCCATTCTAAAACGCTGAGAGCCAGGGCGACTTTCACACACGCCCATATAGGGGTTGCCATCTAATCCCAGTTGGTAGGCATGCTTGGGATCGCAATAGGCGTCAATACCATGAATATAGCCTTGCTCGTAATCGAGATAGTTGGCATTGATGGTCTCGCCAGCCTCAGAGGCTAACGTCCGCAAATCGCTTAACGAGCGCTGTGGCAACCCGCGCTGTCCATCTTGCTCGCCAAGTCCATACCAGTTCTGCTCATCAACCAAGCCTTGGGTAGTCGATGCGGCACATCCGACCAACAGTACGACACCCCATAGTGCAAAAAACGTTTTTATCATGCTAAACCCTTCCCCTACATAAAAAAGCCCCAGCAGAAGCTGAGGCTTAGATCTTAGCGTATTTGCGCAGATATTGCCGTAAGACCAATCATTTAGATAAAAATCAATCCATGGGCATACACGCTAGTCGCTCTGATGACATGACCATCATTTCTCATCCGCGATCAACTGTGGATTCGGTTTGTAGCCGACAAAGAAAGCGATAGTGGCAGCAATTGTCGCCCCCACGCCGATGATGGTAGCGATATTCATCGGTAGGCTAAACCCGATTTCAGCGTTAGCTAAGTAGGTAACAGTCACTGCGGTCATAAACATCGCCGGAATCGTGCACACCCAGTGCAACTTATCACGTTTAATCAGGTAAGCCGCCGCAGCCCATAGCATGATCATCGCGGTGGTTTGGTTGGCCCAGCCGAAGTAACGCCAAATCACGCCAAACTCCGCTTTGGTGATCAAAAAGCCCACCACAAACATGGGGATTGCAATCATCAGGCGCTTCACCATTGGTTTTTGCTGAATTTTCAGAAAGTCGGCGATAATCAGACGCGCAGAGCGGAAAGCGGTATCACCCGAGGTAATCGGCAGCACTATCACGCCTAAGACCGCCATAATGCCTCCCACGGTGCCAAGTAGCGAGGTAGAAACCTCATGCACCACCGCAGCCGGGCCACCGTTAGCCAGCGTTTGATTAAGCGCCTCACTCGACTCATAGAAGCTCAAGCCCAGGCTACACCAGATAAGTGCAATCACACCTTCACCGATCATCGCGCCGTAGAAGATAAAACGCCCTGACTTTTCATTTTGCATGCAGCGCGCCATCAATGGCGACTGGGTGGCATGGAAGCCGGATACTGCTCCACAAGCGATAGTAATAAACAGCAATGGCCACAGTGGTAGATCAGTTGGGTGGAAGTTAGTCGCAAAGTCTAGCCCTTGGCTGTAGAAGCTGTGATCGCTCACGGCCAAGCCGATAATCAAGCCGACCGACATAAAGACAAGCAAGGCACCAAACACGGGATAAAAACGGCCGATGATTTTATCAATGGGTACCACTGTCGCCAGCACATAATAGGCAAAGATAATACCCACCCACATCGCCACGCTCATCTCTGACAAGCTACCCAACAACTTGGCGGGACCGAGCACAAATACCACTCCGACCAACATCAAGAGCAACACCGCAAAGAAGTTCATAAAATGTTTAGCGAAGTTACCCAGATGCTCGCCGACCACAGAAGGCACAGAAGCGCCATTTGCGCGGACACTTAGCATGCCTGAGAAATAATCATGGACAGCCCCCGCAAAAATGCAGCCAAACACAATCCACAACATGGCTACAGGACCGTACAAGGCACCGAGAATCGGGCCAAAGATGGGACCTAACCCAGCAATATTCAAAAGCTGAATCAGGTAGACTTTTTTGTCCGACAGCGGCACATAATCCACGCCATCGTTCATGCTCATGGCCGGTGTCGCTTTTTGCGGCTTAGGCCCAAAGATTTTGGTAATGAAGGTGCCGTAAGTGAAATAGCCCACAATCAAGGTCACCACGCATAATAAAAACCAGGACATCGCTGTTCTCCGTGTCGTTAGCAGCTAAGCTGTCAATCTTTTAGTAGGGTACAGATGTCATTTTGCCTACATGGCCGCCACATTCATCTGCTTTGTCGGTGAGTGGTCGCATGGCCGAATAAACGGTTGTAAGAGCGGTTAAGCGGTTAGTTGAGGACAATAAAAAAGCCCGTCCAAGTGGACGGGCTTTTTGAGCAATAAACGCCGAGGGCGATTACTTCTTGTTAAGACGCTCTTTGATTCGAGCTGACTTACCAGAACGCTCACGCAGGTAGTACAGTTTGGCACGACGTACTGCACCGCGACGTTTAACAGTAATGCTGTCGATAACTGGCGAATGGATTTGGAAAGTACGCTCTACACCTTCACCGCTTGATACTTTACGTACGGTAAATGCAGTGTGTAGACCACGGTTGCGCTTAGCGATAACCACACCTTCATATGGCTGCAGACGCTCACGGTTACCTTCTTTTACTTTAAGCTGTACCAGGACAGTGTCACCTGCTTGAAACTCAGGCAGGTCTTTTTTCATTTGCTCTTCTTCGAGCTGCTTGATGATGTTACTCATTGTTTATAACCCTAGAATAAACTGAAACTCAATTTGATTCGGCACTTGCACGGTGTTCTTTTATGAACTCGGCAAGTAGTGATTCCTGTTCGTCAGTCAGAGCTAGGTTTTCCAGGAGCTCTGGTCGTCGTAGCCAAGTGCGACCTAGCGATTGCTTTAATCGCCAGCGACGAATGTCCTTGTGATTGCCGGATTTTAGCACCTCTGGTACCCCCAACCCGTCTAACACTTCTGGACGTGTGTAGTGTGGACAGTCTAACAACCCGTTAGCAAAGGAGTCTTCCTCTGCTGACGCCATGTCGCCGAGTACACCCGGTACAAACCGAGCAACCGCGTCCACCAGCGTCATTGCGGGCAGCTCGCCCCCACTGAGCACAAAATCTCCCACTGACCATTCTTCGTCTACATGGGTTTGAATAATGCGCTCATCTACCCCTTCATACCGGCCGCAAATCAAAATAAGTTTGTCATTGCTAGCCAGTGATTCAACCCCCGCTTGGTCGAGCTTGCGCCCTTGCGGAGAGAGGTAAACCACTTTCGCTTTATCGCCTGCGGCATGTTTGGCAGCGTGAATAGCATCGCGCAACGGCTCAACCATCATCAACATACCGGGGCCACCGCCGTAGGGTCGATCATCAACCGTACGGTGTCTGTCGTGGGTGAAATCACGCGGATTCCACGTTTCGACGTTTAACAGCCCTTTTTTTACCGCTTGGCCCGTGACTCCAAAATCAGTGACCGCTCGGAACATTTCAGGAAACAGGCTAATAATGCCAACCCACATATTTCCGCTCGCTTACCGTTGGAGTTTAAAAACCAGGATCCCAGTCAACTTCGATCCGTTGAGCAGTGCGATCAATTGACTTGATAACCTGCTCTTCAAGGAACGGAATTAAGCGTTCCTTTTTGCCAAAAGCATCTTTGAGGTTGGCTTTGACGACAAGTACGTCGTTAGAGCCGGTTTCGAGCATGTCAGTCACCGTACCGAGGTGGTAGCCTTTCGCATTCACCACGTCCATGCCAAACAGCTCACGCCAATAAAACTCTTCATCTGATAAAGCAGGCAGCGACTCAGTCCCTACTGCAATCTCAGCATTGGTCAGCATCTGCGCGTCTTCGCGCTGATCCAGCCCTTTGAGCTTGGCAACATACCCCTTGTTGTGGCGTTTCCAGTCTTCTAACTCGAAACGTTGCCACTGCCCGCGCACCTGGATAAACCAAGGAGAGTAGGCAAAAATGCTCTCAGCTTCTTCAGTGTAAGAAAAAATCTTGAGCCAGCCACGAATACCGTATGACGCGCCTAGCTTGCCAACCACGATAGTATCTTGCTCACTCATTTCTTCTTTTAACCCTGACACTGGAGACTTACGCTGCTTTCGCGGCGTCTTTAACTAGCTTAGCCACACGGTCAGAAACCGTTGCGCCTTCGCTAACCCAGTGGTTTACGCGATCCAGGTCAAGGCGTAGTTTCTCTTCCTGGCCTTGAGCTACAGGGTTAAAGAAACCGATTTTTTCGATGAAGCGACCGTCGCGCGCCTGGCGGCTGTCAGCTACAACGATTTGATAAAATGGGCGTTTTTTCGCGCCATGACGTGCCAAACGAATGGTTACCATATCGTCCTCATTTGCATTACTTAATAAAATTGGCCCCGTTTCGCGTAAGCAATGCGGGGCCTCGTGCCAAAATAAAGCTCGGGAATTTTACTCTTTATTGCTGTGAATGCAACTGGTTTAGTCAAATTTCCACCAGTTGTCCCAAGCCTCACAGCGAGTTGATCTGCCTGCCAGCACTGGGCTGACAGGCAAGTCCGCTATCTGATTAGCCCATGAATCCGCCAGGCCCACCTGGGCCACCACCCGGTGGCATCATGCCTTTCATTTGGCGCATCATGTTGCGCATGCCACCTTTTTGCATCTTCTTCATCATTTTCTGCATTTGGGTAAACTGCTTAAGAAGACGGTTCACGTCCTGTACTTGGGTACCTGAACCCGCAGCAATCCGCTTTTTACGCGACCCTTTGATAATTTCTGGACGCTGGCGCTCACGGGGTGTCATCGAGTTGATGATCGCTTCCATCTGCAAGAACATTTTATCATCAACGTTATCTTTCACGTTGTCGGGCACATTCGACATCCCAGGCAACTTATCCATCATGCCCATCATGCCACCCATGCCCTTCATCTGCTCAAGCTGGTCGCGAAAATCGGCCAAGTCGAAGCCTTTTTTCTGCTTAAACTTCTTGGCCATTTTCTCGGCTTTGTCTTTATCGACATTACGCTCGAGATCTTCGATAAGCGACAAGACATCGCCCATCCCTAAGATACGGGATGCCACCCGGTCAGGATGGAAAGGCTCCAGTGCGTCGGTTTTTTCACCCACACCCAGGAATTTGATCGGCTTGCCGGTGATATGGCGCACCGATAATGCCGCACCGCCACGGGCATCACCATCAACTTTGGTCAATACCACACCCGTTAACGCCAACGCGTCATTAAAGGCTTTGGCGGTATTTGCCGCATCTTGACCTGTCATCGCGTCAACCACGAACAAGGTCTCTACTGGGTTGACCGCACTATGAACGTCCTTGATCTCGTCCATCATGGCGTCGTCAACGTGCAAGCGACCCGCGGTATCGACAATCACCACGTCGTAGAACTTCAGCTTGCCGTGATCAACCGCCGCTTTGGCAATATCAACGGGATTTTGGTCAGCACTCGAGGGGAAGAAATCCACCCCGACTTCACCCGCCAAGGTTTCCAGCTGTTTAATCGCCGCAGGGCGATACACGTCCGCAGACACCACCAAGACTTTCTTTTTTTCTTGCTCGGTAAGCATCTTACCCAGCTTGCCCACACTGGTGGTTTTACCCGCCCCTTGCAAGCCTGCCATCAAAATCACTGCGGGCGGCTGGGCCGCGAGATCCAATTTTTCATTGGCATCGCCCATCACCGCTTCCAACTCGGCTTGGACAATCTTGATAAATTCCTGCCCTGGGGTCAGGCTTTTAGACACTTCAATGCCAACGGCGCGTTCTTTGACGCGTTTGACAAAATCACGAACCACAGGGAGCGCGACATCGGCTTCCAGCAGCGCCATACGCACTTCGCGTAGGGTCTCTTTGATATTGTCTTCCGTTAACCGACCACGGCCGCTCACATTTTTGAGCGTCCGGGATAAACGTTCTGATAAGTTTTCAAACATGCGTTACTCGCCCACTCGTCCTATTGGCCCATGATTTTTCATCTGGGTGCAATCGCTGTCGCGAAATTACTGAGATTATACCGCAATCCCCCCATCGCTTGCATGTATCGATAGCGACGAAGATTGAGGCAAGGTATACTCACACCTTCATTCTTATTGATTAACTGACTGATCGGTGACGATGGAAATTCTGACAGCCTTATTCGCATCAATGCTTTATCTGGCCGCCATTTTGCAGATCATCCCCGGCTTGTCCAGCAACAATCAAATTAGTGCGAAGCCGGTCTTTTTCACCGCCGTGGCTGCGCTGGCGCTGCATGCTTATTTGTTAAAAGACCTGATTTTATCCGGCACAGGACAGAATCTTAGCATGCTCAACGTCGCCTCCTTGGTGAGTTTTATCATTGCGATGATGACCACAGGGCTAATTTTTCGATTGCGGCTGTGGTTCTTGCTCCCGGTGGTTTATGCCTTCGCTGGGCTAAACTTGGCGAGCGCGACCCTGCTGCCCGGTGCCTTTATTACCCATCTCGAATCGCACCCAGAGGTGCTATTGCACATTTTTCTGGCGCTGTTCGCCTATTCAACCTTGATGATCGCTACGCTCTATGCGCTGCAGTTGGCCTGGTTGGATTATCAACTCAAACATAAAAAACGCCAGGTCATTAATCACAATGTCCCTCCTTTAATGATGGTGGAAAGACAGCTTTTCAACATCATTTTGGTGGGTCAGGTACTATTAACCTTCACTCTAATGACAGGATTTATTTTTGTCGATGATATGTTCGCGCAAGGGAAAGCGCACAAAGCCTTCCTTTCTATGGCCGCTTGGGTCGTGTATGGCGTTCTCCTTTGGGGGCATTATCAATCAGGCTGGCGTGGACGCCGGGTGGTCTGGTTTAGTATTGTGGGCGCTTTTCTACTCACTTTAGCCTATTTTGGCAGCCGTTTTGTCCGTGAGATTCTGATCGCGGGTTAAGGCAGCGCGCGCATCACAGAGGGCAACCGGCCCCAGCGCGTGACGGTAGTATACACTCGAGCATAGGCTCTGATTTTAAAACAAACGTAAGGAACAGTTCGTTGGACGACATATCGACGGGAATTTTAATTTCCCTTTTGGTATTGCTTATCGTCATTTCCGGTTATTTTTCCGGGTCTGAGACAGGCATGATGGCCCTTAACCGCTACCGGTTACGCCACCTTTCTAAATCAGGCCATAGCGGCGCTAAGCGGGTCGAAAAACTGCTCACTCGGCCAGACCGATTGATTGGGCTTATCCTGATCGGCAATAACCTGGTAAATATTCTTGCCTCGTCAATCGCGACCGTATTGGGGTTGCGTCTTTATGGCGATGCCGGTATTGCGATCGCCACCGGGGTACTGACGATGGTGATTTTGGTCTTCGCTGAGGTTACCCCTAAAACCCTCGCCGCCCTCTACCCGGAACGGGTCTCTTTTATCAGCAGTTTTGTACTGACCATTCTGATGAAAGTGTTCTATCCGTTGGTCAGCTTGGTGAACTTTATTACCAATGGCTTTTTACGGATACTGGGATTAGGCGCCAAGGCGGATGGCAAAGACAGCTTAAGCACCGAGGAGCTGCGCACGATTGTTAATGAGGCAGGGAGTCTGATCCCTCGCCGTCACCAGCATATGCTGCTGTCGATTCTTGAGCTAGAAGAAGTGACCGTGGATGACATTATGGTACCCCGTAATGAAATCACCGGGATCAATATCAATGATGACTGGAAGTCGATCATGCGCCAATTCACTCATGCTCCGCATGGACGGATGGTACTCTATCGCGACACCATCGACGAAGTCGTTGGCATGCTGCGCGTGCGCAAAGCGTACCGCTTAATGGTTGAGAAAAACGAATTTAACAAAGAAACGCTGCTTCGTGCCGCCGACGAGGTTTACTTCATTCCTGAAGGCACACCACTGAACGTGCAAATGCTGAAGTTCCAGCGCAATAAGCAACGTATTGGTTTGGTCGTTGACGAATATGGCGACATGATAGGTTTGGTGACCTTGGAAGATATTCTCGAAGAGATCGTGGGTGAATTTACAACATCATTGTCTCCAAGCTTGGCAGAAGAAATCACACCATTGACCGACGGTGGGTATCTGATTGAGGGCAGCGCCAATATTCGCGACTTGAATAAGAGCCTTAATTGGGCTTTACCAACCGATGGGCCGCGCACCCTCAATGGGCTCATCCTCGAACATTTGGAAGATATCCCTAACAACCGCTTAAGCGTGGAGATTGATGGCCACCATATTGAAATTGTCGATGTCGCAGACAATATGATTAAGCAAGTGAAGGTGTTGCCGGCTAAGCAACCACAAGCGAGTGTAAACAGCTAGTTGGGCACCTTCGCATCAGCCATATCACGGCACTAGCACGCTGAAAAAGCCATGCCATGAGATTAACGCACAAAAAAGGTGGGGTACTCCCCACTTTTTTGTGCTTGGCCCTTTTTAGGCCATCACCTGATCGCCCGTTACCACTGCCATCATGAAGAGCTGTTTTCCGTACAGGTATAATGCCGTAATGCTTCAATAAAGCTGGCCTCTTTGATCGGTTTCACAATCACATAGTCGGCACCTGCTTGATAAAAAGCCTCATGAACGTGACCGTACGCATCGGCCGTGCACGCATAAATGGGGACATCGAGGCCCAACGTTTTACGAATCGCTTTTGTCGCATCAATGCCGCCAAGCTTCGGCATATGATTGTCCATTAATACCAGATCATAATGCGCTTGTTGGAGACGCTCGAGGGCCTGCTCCCCATCTTTTACCCAATCAACATCAATCTGGTATTTTTTGCAAAAGGCTTGAGCCACCATGGCATTGATTTTGTTATCCTCGACCAGCAGCAACCGCTCTATGCCCAAAGACGCGGGGTCAAAAGGGTCGGCCTCTACGGTTTGCGCCGGTTTAGCGTGTGTCACAGCCACAGGCACAGTGACCATAAAGCGGCTACCTTTATCCGGCTCACTGGTCACATCAATCTCTCCCCCGAGCAAGTCGAGTAAGCTTTTCACGATAGATAAGCCCAAGCCACTGCCTCCGTATGTGCGCGTGACGCTGGAATCGGCTTGTACAAAGGGATCAAACAAGGATGATAGCGCTTGTTGGTTCATCCCCACCCCCGTGTCACTAACCTCTATATGTAAGCGTGTTTGCTCACCCGACTCGACTAATTTGATGGTCATCCCCACCTTGCCAACATGGGTAAACTTCACCGCATTGCTCATCAAGTTGAACAGGATCTGAGTCAGACGTGATTGATCAGAGCACACCATGGTGTCATCGGCGACGGGAGCATCAATGGTCAATGCAATTTGTTTGCTCTCACAAATCGGGGTATAGATATTCTCAACCGTGCGAATCATGTCGTGCAGATAAAAGTCGCCGTGCTCGATAGTCATCTTTCCTTGTTCAATTTTGGAAAGATCAAGCACATCATTTAACACAGTAAGTAAGTGCTCACCACTTTGATAGAGACTCCCTAGCAGCTCTTTTTGCTCTTTTTCTTTCGCCTTATCACTCAATATCTGGGTTATACCTAAGATACCATTGAGCGGCGTTCGAATTTCATGGCTCATCTTAGCCAAGAACTCAGACTTGGCACGGGCAGAGGCTTCTGCCGCCTCTTTAGCGCGTTGGCTTTGTTGCTCCGCCTCAATCAAAGAAGTGATTTCTTGCCCCTGCCCAATCACCGCTTTCACTTGGTTGTCGACCATTAACGGCGCTAAGTTCCAACGGTAAACTCGACGATCAATCTCGATATTCACCCCTTTTAAAATCGTCCCGTTTAATGCGCGTTGTAGGTGAGGGGTAATCGCATACATAAACTGGTCGTAGAGCCAACTAGAGGCATGGATTTGCTCGTCATAGTTAAGCTTTAGTTTGGCCGCGGGGTTAATACGTGTGATATCAAAGTGGGTGTCCCAAACGATGATGGGCGACAAGGCATAGTCAAACAGGTCTTGTAGGGAGCGCTCTTTTTCATACAAGGCATCAAATGTGGACTCCAGCGTCTTACCGATATGGTTAAACTCTTCAATATCCGAGCCCGCAAAAGGCAAGGTGCGCTGTCGCGAGCGCGCGCCTTGGGTATAACGCATCAATTTTTCCAATGAATCCGCGATGCGCGTTTGCACAAATCGGTTAACCCAGATCGCTGCCACGATAATCACCATCGTGGTCAGCAGCAGGTTAATCCCCATTTGCCGTTGCAGTGCCACCACATTGTCATTTTGCTGTGCCGACAACAGAGCAATTTTTGAAGGCTCACCGGCGATGCGTAACTTGGCTTGGCTCACCAAATAGTGGCGAAACGCCTGGCTCTCTCCTGGCGAGGGCAGCGTAAGGTCGCGACCAATCTCATCGTTGCTGCTCAGCGTCGAAGCGAGAGTGACATTATCTGCAGACAACCACACCGCTTGCGTGCCACTGGCGCGCTGCAAACTTTTGACAAACGAGAAGTTGCCATTAAGCATCACCACCACATATAAGTAGCCCCCCAACTTGCCGTTAGATTGAAACACAATCGGTGTGCGTCGCATTAACAGGTAGCTCTGCTCCATCTCTGTGGTGATGGTGGTTAACGCCCACCGATTAATCCCCCTTAACTGGAGGCGTAGCTGCTCTAACTGCTCACGATCAATACCATGAAAGAGGCTGCTACCGTCATGCCACAGCACCCGATCGTCTTTGGCGATAAAGCGGAAATCGGGGGTGTTGGCCACGTCTTGTTGCTCTTGTTCGATAAAATAGTCATCCAACGCCGCGCTGTTCTCATTCGCCACCATTGACTGCAGTGTCACACTCGCCGCATTGGTATTTTGATGAATTTGCAACGAGGTCAGGCGACTATCAAACACATTTTGCAACAGGCGAGACGTCTGCGTCAGCGTGCGGGTGATTTCTTGATTAATCCCCGCCAACGTCAGCTGATAACTCTGTATATACACCCCGGCCGTCACAAAGAGGAAGAAGACCACAATCAAACGGGTCAGTAATTGAGACAGTGACAGCTTCGGCGATCCCGATATGGCCATTTTTTAGTCCGAATACCTAAATGCTTTTTTCTTAAGTGCCTCTATTCGCTTGGGATCATCGTAGCGAGTGACCACTTCAAACCGCCCAGAATAGACCACAGGCACAGGTTGATGCTCAATGTCACGTTTGATCGCCTCGGCCATGGCGATACCTGTATCATCATTCATTCTCATCACAGTCACATCAAGTTGACCGGCGGCAATCGCGTCAAGCTCTGCTGAGCCACCTCCCCAGCCATTGAGTCCAACCGTGTCACGGCCTAGCTCATCGAGGGCCTGGACAGCGCCAAACGCGACGTCGGTTGCACACGCATAAATAAAGTCGAGCGTTGGATTATTGTTTAGCATCGCTTTGGCCGCCTGGTAACCCGACTCTCGGTCACCCTTGGTGTAATAGGCAGACAGCAAGTTGCTATCAGCGTGCGAGCTCATGGCTTCAATAAAGGTATCTCCCCGTGCATCACTGACATAACCTTGCGAAAAATAAAGCACCGAATAATTCACGCCTTCAGGATATCGCTCTTGGTAATAGGTTGCCAATGCACGGCTACCACGTTGGTGATCAAACCCCACATATAAGAATGGTTGATTATCTTGCCACGCTTTTACGGGCGTGGTGATGTTTTGCAAAATAAGCTTGGTTTTGTTCTGGGATAACACATGGTTAATAAACTTACGATGGCGCACACTGTTCAAGGTAAAAATGAGGTAATCGGCCCCATCACGCAGCGCCGCATACAACGAGGCACTTTGTTCACGAATATCGGTATTGGGGCGCGTCGTGACTTGTTGGAGCTGGTAAGGGATATTAAGTGCATTCAGCCGCCGCTCGAAGGCACGTACGTTACGTTGCCAGTAATCGGATATTTGCTCGCCTGGCACCACCACAGAGATTTTTATTGGCTCCATGGCACCTAAAAAAGGCACCGGCTCTGCTTGTACCTGAGCGTCCAATTCGGTGGTTAAGCTTTTTTGCTCAGGGTGCAGGGCAAGGTACTCATCGTAAGACCAAAAGCCATTGAGTGATCCGTGGGCACTGGACATCACCATCAGCAAGGTGAGCCCAGTCAACCAACGGAAAAAACGGATCGCGTCATTTAGGTGTCTGGTGCGTAAACTCACTTTTATCCCACAGCCTTTTTGTTTCCAAGTCAGTGTCAGCTTAGCGAAACCCGTGCACGGACGCAGCGAGAAAAGCGAGAAGCGTGCTTGATGAGGCAAAAAAGATGCAACAAAGCCTACACTTCCCAGGCATTTATCTAGCAATCAAGACAAAAAAGGGAGAAAGCCATGAATACCAAGAAAAACGGCAGCCCAATAAGGACTGCCGTTAACGTTCAAGACAGTGGCGCACTAGTCAACGCGCAACGTTTGTAGCATGGACTCAGGTAAGGAAAGATCATCGTTTTTATTCACGGTCACCCCTGCATCTATGATGGCTCGCGCGATATCTTTTGCCTCGCTGAGTGAGTGCATCTCATACGTCCCGCATTGATACTCGTTGAGCTCAGGGATCTTGTCTTGCGATGGCACAACCAGCACATCTTCCATCGCCAGTTCCCATGCTTTCGCCACCTCAGGCTCTTGGGGCTCCCCAATCAGGCTCATGTAGAAGCCAGTACGACACCCCATAGGAGAGATATCAATGATCTCGACCTTATCGCTGTTAAGGTGCTTACGCATAAAGCCGGCAAACAGGTGCTCGAGCGTGTGGATCCCTTTTTCCGTCAAGTGCTCTTCGTTAGGGCGACAAAAACGAAGATCAAAAACGGTAATCGTATCACCGCTGGGTGTTTGCATCGTTTTGGCGATCCGCACTGCTGGCGCATGCATACGTGTATGATCAACCGTAAAACTATCTAGTAGTGGCATCTTACCTCCTTTATTCCTCGCAGTGCCCCTTAAAATGGCCACCAGCTCAGATTATCCTCGAGTCGTTGTCGGCAACCTTTTAGCTGCCAACCGTAGTCCTTTGCTTGTTGTTCGACTTTACGCGCCACGCGTTTTAACCCGGGTTTCCCCTCAAACGAGCCGCGCTGAAATCCACCTCTACCTTCATGGTAAGCCAAATACTGGCGATACACATCCCATTTAGACACCCCGAGTTGGCGGTAGGTTGCATCGGTATACCAACCAATAAACTGCAACGCATCGGCAAAGTCAGTGCGGGAGCCGCCATTGTCTGTGGCTTTTTGATAATCAGACCAAGCCGGGTCTTGCGCCTGCGCATAGCCATAGGCACTGCTAACACGCCCCCACGGCAAGATGCCTAACACATAATCACGGGGTGGCAGGGCATCATGCACAAACGCGCTCTCTTGCTTGACGAACGCCATGGGCACTTGGATGGGCGTTCCCCAATCCGCTTCCATCTCAACCGCTGCTTCAAACCAATCTGGGTGTTGGTCGAAAATCTCACAGAGGTTATTGGGATTATCCGGTGGTGGCGTGGCACATCCTGATACCATCACCACGGTGAAAAATGCGCCAATATGACGGAAAAAGCGCTTCCTGCTCATCGTCGTCCGTCCAATTACCAGCTTTCGGCCATGGGCACGTCTTTAAAATAAGCATTCAAAAAAGCTTCAAAGCTTTGTGTATCGCTTTCTTCGACCGCTTTTTGACGCGCGACGCTCTCTTTGGCTTCTTGTAAAAACTCGGCATCACTGTGGATCTTGTAAGACACATCCGCTAGCGCCGCTTTATGGTCACGGGCAAGGCCTAGCCCTAGGCCGCCGATACCGCCTTGCGCGATCACGTCTGCCAGAACACGACCAGATAGCGTGAGTTCTGGGTTATCAAAACAGGCGATCATTTTATCACATACGGTTTCATAGCGATGGTCGTCGACCGCGCGATCCATGACTTTCGCCAACTGCTTAAGCTCACCCATCACTTGTAACCCCCACTCTGCTTGCGTCAGGGTCTCGCCCTCACATCCTGTTGTTAGGGTTAATCTTGGTTTGCGGCCTTCGAGTACAATCTTGTTCCAATTGTCACGCCAGCAATTGAGTTCAGGGTCGGTCATCGGCTCAGAAGGCGATAACGCACACCAGGAGACAAAGAGATCAAGAAAATGGATCTGATCCTCCTCAATCCCCACCGGGCTGTATGGGTTGACGTCCAAAGAGCGCACCTCAATGTACTCGACACCGCCTCGCTCAAGCGCTTCGGTCGGCTTTTCACCGCTGTCGGCATTCCGTTTGGGGCGTATAGGCGCATAGAGCTCGTTTTCAATTTGCAGCACATTGGTGTTGAGCTGACGATACGTATCGCCATCACGAATACCTAGCTTGGCAAACGCCTGTGAGGGAGTACGAATCGCGCTTCTTAAACCTTCAAGGTATTGTTCTAGGGTGTTAAAACCAATTTTCAGATCCGCTTGCGCATTATTGGTATACCCTAAATCACTCAAGCGCAGCGACGTTGCATAGGGTAAGTAACACGTACCTGACGGCATATGCTCAAAGGGCAACTGGCTTTGCGCATGCTTGATAAACGAGCCACATAACGCAGGTGACGCACCAAATAGATAAGGGATCATCCAACCATGGCGATAATAATTACGAATAAGATCAAAGTAACCTTGGGTGACTGACGCTTGGCTTACCGTGTCTGAGTGGTACAGATGCTGCCAAAATGTCTCAGGCAAAGAGATGTTAAAATGCACCCCTGAGATCACTTGCATCACACTGCCATAGCGATGCTTGAGCCCTTGGCGATACAAGGTCTTCATCCGCCCAATATTTGAGCTGCCGTATTGCGCTAAGGTGATATCGTCTTCGGATGCCACCACGCACGGCATTGACATAGGCCACAACTGTTCGTCACTCATTTGCTGATAGGTAAAGCGATGGATATCCTGCAACTCATCCAGCATCCCTTTCACCGACGTGTTAACAGGCGTAATAAATTCCAACAGTGATTCAGCAAAATCCGTCGTGATCCAACGGTGTGTCAGCGCGGATCCAAGTGTCTCTGGATGCGCCGTCTGCGCTAAATGGCCTGCTGGCGTAATGCGTAATGCCTCGCGCTCCAATCCGCGGCCAATCCCCTTTAATGCATCTGGGTTTTGCGCTAAACGCGCTAACCGTTGGGTAAAGTCAGTCAAAATGTATCTCTTATTTTTTTAAGCTGCGTGGCGGTCAATATAAACAAGCTATTACTCAAAAGCCATCACGCAGCGGAGTAAGTTTATCCAAATAGGCTTATCGGTAATCGAGCGCTAACGTGCGCACTGGCAAGCCAAGTTGACGTAAGCTATCACCAAGACGAGAAGCATCCCCGACCACAATAATTTGATAGTCGTTAGGATCAAACCAACGTGCCGCCTGGGCATTCAGCTGTTGCAATGAGATTGATTGCAATAAGGCTTTTTGTGCCTCTCGGTAGTTGTCGTCTAAATCAAAGGCTTCAATATGTGCTATCAAGCCTGCTTTTTCCCATGGCGTTTCATAACTCAGCGCATCACGCTGCCCACTCGATTGACGCAGATAGGCCAATTCTTGTGCCGAAAAGCCATTTTCTTGTGCATGCGCCATCTCTTGCCATAGCGCTTTAATCGCATCGTGCGTCGCATCAGCACGTACATCGGTACTGACTTCTATGGTGCCTGTCTGCCGGCCTCCATAAACACCACTGTGCGCACCATAGGTATAACCTTTATCTTGACGCAAGTTTTGATTCAGGCGCGCATTAAAATTGCCCCCTAAATTAAAGTTGGCCAAGCGGGTTTTAAACATCGGGCCGGTGGCATCGTATGGCATACCATGGCGCACCATACGAATACTGGTTTGTGGGGCTTGCGGTTTATCTACCAGCCAAATTTGTGCCTGGTCGTAGTCTTTCGGGACAGCACGCGCCACCTGAGCCGTAGGCTGCGTTTGCGCTTGCCACGGTGTGATCCGGTTAGCGAGATTGATCGCATGCTCACGAGAAAGGTCGCCCACCACAATCAATTGGCTGCCTCGCAATACGTAGTGCTGGCGATAGAAGTGTTTAACATCGTCAAGTGTCATCGCTGCAATATCTTCCGCGACGCCGCCCTCTGGCGCTCGGAAGGTGGCATCTTGATATAACAGCTGGTTTGTCGCTTGGCTGGCTAGCCAGCCTGCATCATCGGCGCGAGATGCCAGACCTTCCAACAACTGGGCTTTAACACGATCAAAATCTTCTTCTGCAAAGGTCGGCGCGCGCAAGGTTTTATTCACGAGTTTCAGGGTCTCACCCAGATGCTTTTTCAGTGATGTTACCGTGATTTGTGTATGGTAACTGTCCGCGTCGATATTGACTTGACTGCCCAGCTTGTCTAGGGCTCGAGTGAGCTCAGCAGCTGACATACCTGCCGCGCCCTCGGTCACCATGGTTGCCGTTAAGTTAGCGATACCTCGCTGATCGTTAGGCTCCATCAAGGTGCCGGCAGGTAAACGAAGCTGCAAGGTGACCGTGGGTGTCTCGCGACTCACTGTGCCTGCCAGATGCATCCCATTGTCCAAGTCGGCCCGATAAATGCGTGGCACATTAACCGTGACACTCCCATTAGGAGCCGGGATCTGGGTGCGATCGAAATTTTCTGGGGGTTCACGTCGTGCTAACGTGTCGTGCTGGCTTTGCGTCTGTGCCTGTTCATATTCTGGACGTTGATAGATAAAATTCGCGGGCGCAGCGACCAAGTCCGTCCGTCCAATAGGGACCACACTGGTGTTTACTGCGGGCTGATCTTTTATCCACTGCCGATAGCTTTCCATCACCTTGTCAGGGGTCACCGCATTCAGGCGTGAAAGGCGCTGATTCATACGGTTTGCATCACCGTAGAGCGTATAATCACTGGCCAGCTGTGAGACCTTACCGTCGACACTTTGTAGCGCAAAGATATTATCGGCTTCCACCATGGATTGGATTTGGTTGATATCCTCGTCACTGACGCCTTTTGCCTCAAACTGCGTCATGGTTTGCGCTAACAAGGTACGGATCTCAGCCAGAGATTGACCTTGGCGACCGACACCGTAGACCTCAAACGTACAAGCTAGCTCACCACACTGGTGCGATGCGCCTGCACTTAACAGCTGCCCCGTTTGTACCAGGGATTGATAAAGGACACTGTCACGCCCTTGCCCCAATACATTGGCCAGTACCCCCAGGCGCGTCGTGGTGTCCGTCTCAGGCACACTGGTAGGAAAGGTCATCACCAATACCGGTTGCGATACCTTATCTTCCAATGTCACAAAGCGAGAGCCGTCCAGCGTGACCGGTTGCGGTTTCGCCTCTGGTATTGATGGGCCTTGAGGAATATCACCAAAGTATTTTTTCACCCACGCTAAGGTTGTCTGAACATCAATGTCGCCACCAATGGTCAAGGTGGCATTGTTCGGCCCATACCAGCGCAGGAAGAATTGCTTGAGATCGCCAACATCGACACGGTTAAGGTCCTCAACATAACCAATCACCGGCCATGAGTATGGGTGACCCTCAGGGTAGAGTGCTTGATTAATGGTCTCGTTAACGCGGCCATACGGGACATTGTCTATCCGAAATGCCCGTTCGTTTTTCACCGTGTCACGCTGCACTTCAAATTTGCGCTGAGAGACCGCATCCAGCAAAAAGCCCATGCGATCAGATTCAAGCCAAAGGACACGCTCAAGCTCGTTGGCCGGTACGGTCTGGTAATACTGGGTGGTGTCGCGATTGGTCGAGCCATTGTTATAGCCCCCCACCTCTTTAATACGTTTTCCGTGATCATCTACGTGCTCAGAGCCTTCAAACATCATATGTTCAAAAAAATGCGCAAAGCCTGATTTTCCCGGCTCTTCTCGGGCAGAGCCCACATGGTAACGTACATCAACATTGACAAGAGGGTCGGAGTGATCCTCATGCAACAACACCGTCAGTCCATTATCTAATTCAAATTGCTGATACGGGACTTGCGCACTCCCTGGCGGAGGCGCGACGGTTTTAATCCAAGTGACGCCCTCAGGTGTTTGGGTTGGGGCTGAGCCAGTCAACTGGCATCCAGACAACACAGATAGAAAGAAAAACGTGGCAAGCAATAAACGTGGCATATGATAGTTCCTAACCCGCTACCCAACGGATTGAGATGACAATCACTAGGTAGCGCGATGCTTTTGCAACAAAGATAATCAGCCAGCACCAAGATTGCCGAAGGCGCAGCCAACCGGCAACCACGCAAAGCGGATCACCAACAATCGGTACCCAGCTTAATAGCAAGGCAGCATAACCATAGCGTTGCAGCCCAGCGAGCGCTCGGCGGTGCCATGATTGATGCGGTTGATAATCAGGCAGCCAACGCCCGATGGCGTAATTGGTCATGCCACCGAGTGTGTTGCCTACCGTGGCAATCGCCACAACGATCCCATCCGCGAATGAGTGCTGAGTTAATAAATACACCAAGTTGGCCTCAGAGCCACCTGGCAATAAGGTCGCACCTAAAAAGCTGGTGGCAAACAGCGTTGCCAGCAGCACCCAATCGTCCATTCGACCCCATGTATTATCATTGGTTCAGCGCGAACTCTCTACGACGCCACGGCCTCATCAACTCGACGAGAGCCGGAAGACGAAGCCCTGAGGTTAAGACGAAGGCATTTCCAACACACGTTTACCGCGAGTATGGCCTGCCTCGAGTGCGTAATGTGCCTGCGCGCCCTGCTCAAGCGGGTAGACCGCAGCGATATCGATCTTAAGTTCACCTTGGTCCAGCATATCGAGCAATCGCTGGGTCTGCCAAGTATTTGGATCAACCAACATACCTGTCGCCTTCAGCCCTCGCTCGGCAGCGGCGGAGGTAATGGTATCGCGCGTATTGGTGGGGACTGTGACGATACGCCCACCTGTTTTTAGGCTTGCTAATGCATCAATGGCGGTGTCTCCTCCCACCAAATCAATCACCAGATCAAATTCACCATTGCCGGTGGCCCAATGCGCTTGATGGTAATCGATCGGGGTCGCATCCAGTTGACGTAGAAAGGCATGATTGTTTTCAGAGGCAGTGGCATAAACCTGCGCCCCGAGACGCACGGCCAACTGCACCGCAAGGTGCCCGACGCCGCCGGCGCCCGCTAAAATCAATACTTTTTCATCACGCACCAGTTTGCCATGCTCAAGCGCTTGCCAAGCCGTCAGCCCAGCCAATGGCACTGCAGCGGCATCCACCATTGGCACACTTGGCGGTACTGTTGATAATAACCCGGCATCAGCGACCACATATTGGCTGTATCCCCCGCCTTCGGTCGGAAAGCCAATCATCCCAGCGACACGATCCCCAACATCAAACTTGCTTTCATTGGTGCCATTCGCCACCACAACACCTGCAACATCATAGCCAGGCACCCAAGGCAAATGATCGCGATTATGCTCAGCGGCCCAGCCGAGTCCGGCACGCGTTTTCGCATCAATGGGGTTAACGCCTGCAGCCTTCACTTGAATCAGCACCTGTTCTTCAGAGGGAGAAGGAATCGAACGGTTGACCGGGGTAAGTACCTCTGGTGCGCCAAATTCAGTGATTGCAAGAGAGAGATTGTTCGACATATTGACTCCTTTCGCATGCCATTGTGCTTATGCTGGCGTATACAGTAATGGTATTTGCCTTAACGAAGAGATTAAGCACAGAGCCATTGCAAAGCGTAAACCTCTAGTCTTAACAAAAAAAGCGGCAGACTCAATGCCTACCGCTATTTTCTTTTTATCTGCTTGGTGTCAAATCACTGACGGTTAGCCAACCAGCGCCAACAAAATACCGGCCGCCACCGCAGACCCCAGGACACCAGCCACATTTGGCCCCATCGCATGCATTAGTAAGAAGTTATGCGGGTTAGCATCCAATCCGACCTTGTTAACTACACGGGCCGCCATGGGAACCGCCGACACCCCAGCCGCACCAATCAATGGATTGATAGGGTCGCGGCTAAAGCGATTAAGGAGTTTAGCCATCAGTACACCTGTTCCCGTCCCGATGCTGAACGCGACTGCGCCCAATACCAAGATGCCTAGGGTTTCAAACTGGAGGAACTTGTCGGCTTCCAATTTGGAGCCCACAGCCAGACCGAGAAAAATGGTAACAATGTTGATCAGCTCATTCTGGGCAGTGCTCGATAAGCGATCCACCACGCCACACTCTCGCATCAAGTTACCGAGGCAGAACATACCAACCAGTGGCGTTGCCGAGGGCAAAAATAAGATGGTCATCATCAGTACCGCCAACGGAAACAGCACTTTCTCGGTTTTCGACACATGACGAAGTTGCTTCATCTCAATCTTGCGTTCACTTGCAGAGGTGAACAACTTCATGATCGGGGGCTGAATAATCGGTACCAATGCCATATAGCTGTACGCCGCCACGGCAATGGCCCCGAGCAAGTCCGGCGATAATCGACTGGCGAGGAAGATAGCCGTCGGCCCATCCGCACCACCAATGATCGCGATGGAGGCCGCATCTTGCAGGCTAAACGCCATGCCTGGCACCAAGTTAAGAAAAATGGCACCAAACAAAGTGGCAAAAATACCAAACTGTGCCGCCGCACCTAGCAACAAGGTGCGCGGGTTAGCAATCAGCGCGCCAAAATCGGTCATCGCCCCCACCCCCATAAAGATCAGGAGGGGGAACACGCCAGTATCAATCCCGACATGATAGACGTAGTAAAGCAGGCCGCCCGGCTCGTTAAAGCCCGCATTGGGAATATTCGCTAATATCGCCCCAAAACCGATAGGTAACAAAAGCAAGGGCTCAAAGCCGCGCCGAATCGCTAAAAAGAGTAATAGGCAGCCCACGGCAATCATTACAAGCTGTGGCCACTGGAAGTTTGCCAGTCCAGTTTCCGACCACAGGATCATTAATCCTTCCATGCTGCCCTCTTATCCTAAGTGCAATAACGGCATGCCAACGGTCACGGCATCGCCTTCTTTCACTTGTACATCTTGGACAGTGCCCGCATGGGCTGCCCGCACCTCGGTTTCCATCTTCATCGCTTCCAAAATGATTAGGACATCACCTTCCTGCACGTGCTCACCAGGGGTCACCATCACTTTAAAGATGTTGCCTGCCAAAGGTGCCGTTACCGGCTCAAGGTTGCTTGGTGCGGCTTGAGGGGCTGGCGCACTCGCCGACGCTGACACCTGACTCACTGGCTGAATGTCACCCAGCGCCCCATCTGGCCCTACATCTACCTGATAGACCTGGCCGTTAACACGCACACTATAGGTTTCCACGTCGCCACTGCCTGATGGCTGAGGAGCGGCGGACGCAGAGGCTGGCTCCCCGGTTGGTGCCGGTTCAAATGCTTCAGGGTTACCTCGGTTTTGTAAGAACTTCCATCCCACCTGCGGGAACAGGGCGTAAGTCAGCACATCATCAATGGTCTGCTCCGCCAAGGTGACATTCTCGGCCGCGGCTTTGTCGGTCAGTGTTTGGGTCAGGGCATCCATTTCCGGTGCCAGTTTATCGGCAGGACGACAAGTGATCGCCTCTTCGCCGTCTAACACGCGAGCCTGGAGGGTGGCATTAACCGGCGCGGGGGCTTTCCCATACTCCCCTTTCAAAAGGGCTGCCGTTTCTTTGGTAATGCTCTTGTAGCGCTCACCGGTTAGCACGTTAATGACCGACTGAGAGCCGACAATTTGCGAGGTCGGGGTGACTAAGGGGATATAGCCTAAATCTTCACGAACCCGAGGAATTTCCTCTAACACCTCGTCCATTTTGTCGGCCGCCCCCTGCTCTTTGAGCTGGCTCTCCATATTGGTCAGCATGCCACCGGGCACTTGTGCTATCAAAATACGTGAGTCGACCCCTTTGAGCTGCCCTTCAAATTGCGCGTACTTTTTGCGCACAGTACGGAAATAAGCCGCAATCGACTCTAGCTTGTTCAGATCAAGCTGCGTGTCACGCTCAGTGCCTTCGAGCATCGCCACCACGGTTTCCGTCGGCGTATGTCCGTATGTCTGGCTCATGGAAGAAATGGCAGTATCGAGTACATCCAAGCCTGCTTCAACCGCCTTGACGGCTGTGGCCGTCGATAGCCCCGTCGTCGCGTGGCAGTGCAAGGATAAGGGGATATCACAGGCTGCTTTGATGCGGCTTACAAGCTCGTGTGCTTCATAAGGTTTTAATAAACCAGACATGTCTTTAATGCATAACGAGTGGCAGCCAAGATCTTCCAACTGTTTGGCCAAATCTGTCCAAGTGTCCATGGTGTGCACTGGACTGGTGGTGTAGGAGATCGTGCCTTGCGCATGCGCACCGACATCCACCGCCGCCCCCACTGCTGCTTGGAAGTTACGGACATCATTCATGGCATCAAAAATTCGGAACACATCCATGCCATTTGCATGTGCGCGCTCGACAAATTTGTGCACCACATCATCAGCGTAGTGGCGATAACCTAACAGGTTCTGACCACGTAGCAGCATCTGCATCGGGGTATTTGGCATCGCTTTTTTGAGCTCTCGCAAGCGTACCCAAGGATCTTCACCCAGATAGCGAATACAAGCATCAAAGGTCGCCCCACCCCAGGTTTCCAATGACCAAAAACCAATTTGATCCAGCTCGGCAGCAATTGGCAACATATCGTCCAAACGCAGACGTGTGGCAAACAACGACTGATGGGCATCGCGCAATACCACATCGGTAATAGCTAACGGCGTAGACATAACAAACTCCTTTTTTATATGTGCCTGACCACTCAACGGTGACGTTGGCGGTACTGCTGAACAGCCACAGTAATAGCGGCAATCACATCCGATGACGGCTGTGATGCGTCAGGTGCAGCTTGGGCTTTGGGCTGAGCGGCCGCGTTCGCCGCGGCAGGTGGGATAGGGTCGCCAAAACGTTCCAGTTGGCGGACCAAAAAAATTAATATCGAGAGAAATACAAACACAACAACCATGCCAGTTAACATCAGCATCATTGCCTGTTCTAAAAGCGGGCCTAAATCCATGATTTTCTTCCTTGTCACACTCACTCTTGCTTACATCGAAGCAGTGATTGCCCCCGTTATTATCCATTTATCTTGGTGGCAAATTCATCATCGGCGTTCAAAATACTAACAATTCGCATAAATGACAATCTGACTATTGCGTTTTTGTTACCTCATAGCGTCCGTTAATGGGCCTTTTCACTCACTGATTAAAAAAGACGGATCAACGGGATGTTTATGCAAACTCACGGTCAGCAGGCGAATAACAACGGCGAGCGGCTGCGCGCGACTGTCGAGAAAAGCAATGCCAGCCTCACGACTGTGGCACTTATGGAAAAAGCGTTTTTCCGAAAGCGACCAAGATCGTTGATAGCCGGGCACGACAAACATTCCGGGACGATAAACAGCCAGAAGGTAAACGTGTTGAAATAAGAGGACGTCACAGAAACGAGGATGAAGACGCGAAAACGGTCGGTTTTGCCCGATTGGCGACAAGTCATGTCGCGAGGCGATGTGCGAAGGGGAGCCAAAATGGCGCGTCCGGGAGGATTCGAACCTCCGACCGCCTGGTTCGTAGCCAGGTACTCTATCCAGCTGAGCTACGGACGCGCTGACGGATTGGCTAAGATTGAAGATGGCGCGCTCGGGAGGATTCGAACCTCCGACCGCCTGGTTCGTAGCCAGGTACTCTATCCAGCTGAGCTACGAGCGCGTGTCGTCAATCTTACGTTCATCATGAACAATCTTGCGGGTCTTCCGTGAAGAGATGGCGCGTCCGGGAGGATTCGAACCTCCGACCGCCTGGTTCGTAGCCAGGTACTCTATCCAGCTGAGCTACGGACGCACATCTTACTACAAGGCAGGCTTGTAAATCATGGCGGTGAGGGAGGGATTCGAACCCTCGATACGGCTACAAACCGTATACTCCCTTAGCAGGGGAGCGCCTTCAGCCACTCGGCCACCTCACCACAAGTAGTGGCGCGTCCGGGAGGATTCGAACCTCCGACCGCCTGGTTCGTAGCCAGGTACTCTATCCAGCTGAGCTACGGACGCGCATCTATCTTGCTTGCAACAACATGGCGGTGAGGGAGGGATTCGAACCCTCGATACGGCTACAAACCGTATACTCCCTTAGCAGGGGAGCGCCTTCAGCCACTCGGCCACCTCACCGTCGCTGCGGGTGCACATATTACTTTGAGCCACATATATGTCAAACACTTTTCTGGCAAAAATCGTCTTGCCACCAACAAATGGACAATTATCACCCACAGCCCGATTTTATTGTTGGATTTATCGCCGTTTCATTCTGATTTTATGGGAAAAGCGGCGATAAAAAAGGCCGACCTGTGGTCGACCTCTTCTTGCCTTGTTAGTAGTCGCTCTGACCACCTGAAGGCGCGCCTTTTTCGGCCTGAATACGCATGTAGATCTCTTCACGATGAACCGAAACATCTTTCGGTGCATTCACACCAATACGGACTTGGTTACCTTTTACACCCAATACAGTGACAGTGACTTCATCACCAATCATCAAGGTTTCGCCCACACGGCGAGTTAAAATCAGCATGCTTCTACTCCTTGAGTATCAATCTTTTACTTATTCAATTAGTGTCTGAGCCAGATAACCCGCCAGCGTATCGGCCCGTTACCTGTGATCGTTGGATTCTTTCCCTGCTCATGATGCCAATACGGGCGCTTACTCGCGTCCGTATTCCACACTATGGCCGAATTATCACACCATATCCAGAAAAGGGCAGAGAAATTTACTGTTTTATCATCATGCCGTTAGCCGTGGAGGCGATTGACCTGAGATAACAGTGTAAGAGAAATCTGTACTGCATTGGCCAGCGTGGCGACAAAATCTAACCAATATCACGTCTTACCGCTGACACAGCGCTTAAGGCGTTGCACTATACAGAATCAGAAAAAAAGTGCAATTATTAATCTAGATCACAAAAAAGGGTCGCAATACGCGACCCTCTTGAGTTTTCAATAAAAACAAAAGTGTATTACAACTGCTCAGTGAGCCATGTCTCTGCTGAGGCTAGCGCGCTAGGCAGTGCACTCACATCACTGCCCCCCGCTTGCGCCATATCAGGACGACCACCGCCTTTGCCACCCACTTGTTGCGCGACAAGGTTGACCAGTTCACCCGCTTTTACCGTGCCGGTCAAATCCTTGGTGACACCCGCAATCAGGCCGACTTTGTCATTGGCCACATTGCCGAGCAGCACGATACCGCTACCCATTTGGTTTTTCAGATCATCAACCATACTACGTAGCGCTTTGTTATCCGCGCCATCAAGTTGGCTAATCAACACTTTTACCCCGTTTAGCTCACGGACTTGATTGATCAACCCAGCACTTTCTTGTGCGGCCAATTTCTGCTTAAGCTGCTGAATTTGTTTTTCTAACGCTTTCGCTTTGCTCTGGGCATCGTCAAGTTTGGCTTCATAGTCCGCCTGTTGCTGATAGACGCTATCAATGGCCGCTTGCCCGGTAATGGCTTCAATACGACGCACACCGGCCGCGATACCCGCTTCCGAGACGATTTTAAACATCCCAATGTCACCCGTACGCGTCGCGTGTGTCCCGCCACACAGCTCGATAGAGAAGTCGCCCATGCTTAATACGCGCACTTGGTCATCGTACTTCTCACCAAACAGTGCCATCGCCCCTTTTTGCTTGGCAGCTTCGATATCCATCACCTCAGTCTGCACGGGGCTATTTTCACGGATTTGCTGATTCACGATCCGCTCAACCGCTTTGAGTTCGTCAGCGGTGACAGGTTCAAGGTGTGAGAAGTCAAAACGCAAACCATCAGGCCGGACGAGCGAGCCTTTCTGCGCAATGTGCTCCCCCAGTACCTCACGCAGCGCGGCGTGCAGTAAGTGGGTGGCGGAGTGATTCATCGCTACCGCGTGACGACGCTCTGCATCGACGCGGGCGGTTGCTTGTGTCCCGACACTCAGTTGCCCTTCCGACAAGCTACCGTAATGCGCAATGGCTTGCCCCGCTTTTTGGGTATCCGTCACGGTAAATTGCCCTTGGTCTGTTTCTATCACCCCTGTATCACCACACTGGCCACCAGCCTCGGCGTAGAAAGGGGTGTGGTCAAGGATCACGACCGCTTTATCGCCTGATACCAGGCTATCAACGGTGTCTCCGTCGACAAAAATCTCAGTGATCTGACCGCTGCCTTCTGTCCCTGTGTAACCACAAAAATCCGAGCCATGCTCCACTTTTATCGCTTGGTTGTAGTCAGTGCCAAACTGCCCGGCTTCCCGCGCGCGCTGACGCTGGGCTGCCATCGCCGCTTCAAAGCCGGCTTCATCAATACGATAACCGCGCTCACGCGCAACATCGTTAGTTAAGTCTGCTGGGAAGCCGTAAGTGTCATAGAGTTTGAAGACAGTTTCGCCATCCAACTCGTCACCCTTAACCTTGTCCAAAGCCTCTTCCAACATCAACATGCCACGCTCAAGCGTGCGGCCAAAGTTGTCTTCTTCAATCTTAAGGACTTTTTCCACCATGGTTTGCTGCGCACGCAAGTCTTCACCTGCCGTCCCCATGATGGTGGCGAGAGGACCAACCAACTTGTAGAAAAACGCGTCTTTGCTGCCGAGCTTGTTACCATGACGAACCGCGCGGCGAATAATACGGCGCAACACATAGCCCCGCCCTTCGTTCGATGGCATCACACCATCAACAATCAAATACGCACAAGAGCGGATATGGTCTGCCACCACGCGCAAAGACTGGTTAGTCAGATCTTCAACCCCGATGATCTCCGCGACTTGCTTAATCAATTGCTGGAAAACATCAATTTCATAGTTGGAATGGACGCCCTGCTTGATGGCCGCAATCCGCTCAATCCCCATGCCGGTATCCACTGATGGCTTAGGTAAGTTCTCCATCGTACCGTCAGCTTGACGATTGAATTGCATAAAGACGATATTCCAGATCTCAATGAAGCGATCTCCGTCTTCTTCTGGCGTGCCTGGAGGACCGCCCCAGATATGCTCACCGTGATCATAAAAGATCTCACTGCATGGTCCGCATGGCCCAGTATCGCCCATTTGCCAAAAGTTGTCTGACTCGTAAGGCTTACCGCCTTCCTTATCACCAATACGCACAATGCGATCCGCAGGCACGCCAATTTGCTGGTGCCAAATATCGAACGCTTCGTCATCGGTTTTGTAAACAGTCACCAGTAGCTTTTCTTTTGGCAAGCCAATCGTTTCAGTCAAAAACGTCCACGCGTACTGAATCGCATCTTGCTTGAAGTAATCACCGAAGCTGAAATTGCCGAGCATTTCAAAGAAGGTATGGTGGCGCGCGGTAAAACCGACGTTTTCAAGGTCGTTGTGTTTGCCGCCCGCCCGCACACAACGCTGTGCTGACGTTGCACGCGTGTAGTCACGCTTTTCAACCCCTAAAAAGGTGTCTTTAAACTGGTTCATTCCTGCGTTGGTAAACAAAAGCGTTGGGTCATCGGCAGGCACGAGCGACGAGCTAGGCACAATCTGGTGCCCTTTGCTTTCAAAGAACTTGAGAAACGCTGTACGGATCTCATCAGTGCTCATATACATTGGCTAATCCTGATAATCGAATATTGCGTTAGCAACCAGATATGGTCGTGACGCGATGGAAGCATGGTTTTATTTACGCCATTGTAAACAACCGATCGCGTGCGGAAAAGAGACAGAGTGGGATTGGTTTAGAAATGCGTGTCCGGATCGTCGTGACTGAGTGCGTATTGGATTTGATCAAAGTTAAAGCCACGTGACTGTAAAAAGCGCATGCGTTTGGCTTTTTCCTTTTGCTCGGCAGGCGGAAGGCGACCATCGAGATCGGCATATTTACGCTCTGCGGTCTCTCTGGCTAGCGCATACCAGTCAACCTCCTGCTCCTGTTCGGCGCGTGATAATAACTCAGTGTCGATACCTTTTCGCTTGGCGTCTTGGCAAATACGTAACCAGCCATGGTGTTTACTCACACCTTGGCGCAACAAGCTGGCCGCAAAGCGGGCATCATCCAACCACCCACGCGCCAGACACTGCTCCAGCGTGATGTCGATGGTGTCTTGGTCAAAGCCGCGTTGCGACAGTTTTTGCTGCAGTTCGTGAACAGAGTGGTCACGGCGGGCCAATAAACCCACCGCGACCTCTTGGCACGACGCGGCCATTACAGCTGGTCGTCCTCGGTTTCTGCTTCCGCGTTCGCGTCTACCGCTTCGTTATTTAGTGCGGTTTGCAGTAGCATCTCACGCAAGGTGGTGTCGATTTCTTCAGCGACGTGCGGGTTTTCTTTTAGGTATTTACATGCGTTTGCTTTGCCCTGGCCAATTTTATCGCCTTTGTAGCTATACCAAGCACCAGCTTTTTCTACCAGCTTGTGTTTTACGCCCAAGTCCACTAATTCACCTTGCAAGTTAATGCCTTGGCCGTAAAGGATTTGGAACTCAGCTTGTTTGAAGGGTGCAGCGACTTTGTTTTTTACTACTTTGACGCGGGTTTCGTTCCCCACCACTTCGTCACCTTCTTTAATCGCACCAATGCGGCGAATATCCAGGCGAACCGAGGCGTAGAATTTTAACGCGTTACCCCCAGTCGTGGTTTCTGGGTTACCAAACATCACACCAATTTTCATGCGAATTTGGTTGATGAATACCATCATGGTATTGCTGTTTTTGATGTTGGCTGTGAGCTTACGCATCGCTTGTGACAACATACGCGCTTGCAGACCCATGTGTGAGTCGCCCATCTCGCCTTCAATCTCAGCTTTAGGTGTCAATGCCGCTACCGAGTCAATGACGATCATATCGACAGCGCCCGAGCGTGTCAGTGCATCAGCGATTTCCAACGCTTGCTCACCGGTATCTGGCTGAGAGACCAAAAGGTTATCGATATCCACACCCAGCTTGCGCGCATAAATAGGGTCAAGGGCATGCTCAGCGTCTATAAAGGCACAGGTCTTACCCATTTTTTGTGCTTCGGCAATCGCTTCTAGCGTCAGCGTCGTTTTACCTGATGACTCTGGGCCATAGATTTCGATAATACGACCAAAAGGCAGGCCACCTGCACCTAGGGCGATATCGAGAGACAAAGAGCCGGTCGATACGGTTTCGATGTCCATAGTGCGGTCATCACCCAGACGCATGATTGAGCCTTTGCCAAATTGCTTTTCGATTTGTCCGAGTGCGGCTGCGAGCGCCTTTTCTTTGTTATCGTCCATTTCAGTCTCCAGGAAATAAAACGCTATCGCTATGCGATGAAAGCTATCAGTAATTGGGGCTAAGTATACTGTCCATTTATACAGTGTCTAGCCCTGTATAGAAAAAATCTTTGTGATGCGACACGCCTCCAGTTACGGAGACAAGCGCATGAGAGCATGTGACAACGCGTGCACGACCGTTTGTTCACGGACCGCGCGCCTATCACCCTCAAAATGACACACTTCAGTGTCGGTTTCGCCGCCATGCCAAGCCCATGCGAACCACACGGTGCCAACAGGTTTATCCGCACTGCCACCACTCGGGCCGGCGACACCGCTAACGGCAATCGCCAAGTCAGCGGCAGCCTCATTAAGTGCGCCCTCTGCCATGGCCGTTACCACAGGCTCACTGACCGCGCCGTATTGGGTCAATAAATCGTCTGGCACATGCACCTGTTGATGCTTAGCCTGGTTGCTATAGGTGACCCAAGCTTGCTGAAACCACTGCGAGCTACCCGGCACGTCCGTCAAGCAGTAAGCAATACCGCCACCGGTGCAAGACTCTGCGGTGGTCACCGTTAAGCCCGCATCCAATAAGGCGTCGCCGAGTTGCTTTGCTAGCGAGAATAACTGTTCCACCATTCACTCCTTTTGTTTAGGGTGAAGAAACCGGTACCGCAACTTTACCCTTTGCCGTACGATCACGTATTCTACCTACCCTTTTCAATGTTCCATTTTGCAGGTCTAGTCGTGACAGTACAAGCGCTCGAAAAGCACACCCCTATGATGCAACAGTACCTCAAACTCAAGGCGCAGCACCCTGAAGAACTGCTGTTCTATCGCATGGGGGATTTTTACGAACTCTTTTACGACGATGCCAAACGTGCCTCTCAGCTTTTGGATATCTCGCTGACTAAGCGCGGCAGCTCAGGCGGTGAACCGATCCCCATGGCGGGTGTGCCCTTTCATGCCGTAGAGGGGTATTTAGCCAAGCTGGTGCAGCTGGGAGAGCCGGTGGCGATTTGTGAACAGATCGGTGATCCCGCCACGAGTAAAGGCCCGGTTGAGCGCCAGGTGGTGCGAATCGTCACCCCCGGTACGGTATCGGATGAAGCGCTGCTTAGCGAGCGGGTTGATAACTTGGTCGCCGCACTGACCTGTCATAACGACCAATTTGGTTTTGCCACGCTAGATATCACATCAGGGCGCTTCGTGCTGACCGAACCTGCCACCTACGAGCAAATGCAAGCGGAGCTGCAACGCACGCAACCGGCAGAGCTGCTTTACCCCGAAGACTTTCCCTACCCTGATTTACTTGCGGTGAGCCGCGGCGCAAGGCGTCGCCCCATTTGGGAGTTCGATCTCGACACTGCTCGCAGTCAACTGACCGGTCAATTTGGCACGCGCGATTTAGTCGGTTTTGGCGTGGAAGACTGTACGCTGGGGCTATGTGCCGCTGGCTGTGTGTTGCAGTACGCCAAAGAAACCCAACGCACCGCGCTCCCCCATATTCGTGCCATCATCAAAGATCAGCAAGACACCGCTGTGGTGTTAGACGCTGCCACACGGCGCAATTTAGAGATCACCCAAAACCTCGCTGGCGGCACCGACAATACGCTGGCTGACGTTTTGGATCGGACGACGACGCCGATGGGCAGTCGCTTACTGAAGCGCTGGCTCCATCAACCTCTACGCGATAGCCATGTACTCAACCAACGTTTGGATGCAATCGGGGCATTGCTTGATAGTGGCCTACACTCGGAATTAAGTGCAGCACTCAAACCTGTCGGCGACATTGAACGTGTACTGGCTCGCTTGGCAATGCGATCCGCCCGTCCGCGTGATATGGCAAGGCTGCGCACCGCATTAGCACAGCTGCCCGAGGTACAGACATTGCTTACCGAGCTGGATCACGGTGCGTTTTCCGATTACCTCACTGCCACCACACCGATGCCAGAGCTGCAAGATTTGCTCACCCGTGCAGTGGTCGATAACCCGCCGGTGGTGATCCGTGATGGCGGTGTGATTGCGCCAGGTTACAACGCGGAACTAGATGAATGGCGCGACTTATCGGAAGGCGCATCACGCTACTTAGAAGAACTAGAAACCCGCGAGCGCGAGCAATATGGCATCGATACTCTGAAGGTGGGTTATAACCAAGTCCATGGCTTTTACATCCAAATCAGCCGCGCGCAAAGCGATCGGGTGCCGACACACTATGTCCGCCGGCAAACGCTTAAAAATGCAGAGCGTTACATTATCCCCGAATTAAAAGAGCACGAAGATAAAGTCTTAAGCTCTCGCTCTAATGCGTTAGCGTTAGAGAAGCGTTTGTGGGAAGAGTTGTTTGATTTGTTACTGCCACACTTGGCCCAGCTGCAACATGCCTCTGAAGCGCTCTCTGGGCTCGATGTACTATGTAACCTCGCCGAGCGAGCAGATACACTCAATTATCATCGCCCCACCCTTGGCGACAAACCGGGGATCAATATTGAAGCCGGTCGCCATCCTGTGGTTGAACAAGTGATGACTGACCCTTTTATTCCCAACCCCATCACCTTAAGTCCTGAGCGCCGAATGTTGATCATTACCGGTCCTAATATGGGAGGTAAATCCACTTATATGCGCCAAACCGCGTTGATCACCTTGCTGAGTCATATTGGTGCTTATGTGCCCGCCGATCGTGCAACCATTGGGCCCGTCGATCGCATTTTCACTCGTATTGGTGCCTCTGATGATCTCGCTTCCGGCCGCTCCACATTTATGGTGGAAATGACAGAAACCGCCAATATTCTCCACAATGCAACTGCTAACAGCTTGGTGTTGATGGACGAGATTGGCCGCGGTACCAGCACCTACGATGGCTTATCTTTGGCGTGGGCCAGCGCGGAATGGTTGGCAGAGAAAATCCAGGCAATGACCTTATTTGCCACCCATTATTTCGAACTCACTGAACTGCCAGGGCAAATGGAAGGCTTGGTGAATGTGCACCTTGATGCCATGGAGCATGGCGATGACATTGCGTTTATGCACGCGGTTCAAGAAGGGGCAGCCAGTAAGTCTTATGGTCTGGCCGTGGCGAGCCTCGCTGGCGTTCCCAAGCCGGTGATTCGGCGCGCCAAGCGTAAACTGGCACAACTAGAGCAAAGCGGCCAACATACCATTAATGCTGAACAAACGGTCGGTGATCCAGCCCCCGCTCAGCTCGCCTTACTGCCTGAACCCAGCGAGCTGGATAACGCAGTCGATGCGTTAACCCCTGATGAGATGACCCCGCGGCAAGCCTTAGACGCCCTCTATGCCCTCAAGGCGTTACAGCAATCTCGCTAATCAGCCGCGCCGTCATCTTGCGAACCATCATGACCGCCAATAAAAAGGGACAGCCATCGCTGTCCCTTCATTTGCGTCTATGATTGTCAGTCTAGCGCTATGACTGATGCGAGATTGACAGCGCGTTTATTGCTCAACGTTAAAGAGCGATTCAATGCTCAGTCCTTGATGCGTCAGCATGTCGCGCAAGCGGCGTAGCCCTTCCACCTGGATTTGACGTACTCGCTCGCGAGTCAAACCAATCTCACGCCCCACATCTTCCAGCGTTGACGCTTCGTGACCCAAAAGCCCGAAACGACGTGATAACACTTCTCGCTGCTTAGGGTTAAGCTCTTGTAGCCACTGCACAATCGACTTTTTCATGTCATCGTCTTGTGTGGTGTACTCTGGGCCGTCTTGCTTCTCATCTGGAATGATGTCTAGCAAGGCTTTTTCTGAATCGCCGCCAATTGGGTTATCCACAGAGCCAATACGCTCGTTAAGACGAAGCATCCGGTTCACGTCTTCCACTGGCTTATCAAGCTGCGCCGCGATGTCTTCAGCGGTCGGTTCATGGTCAAGCTTTTGCGCCAGCTCGCGCGCCGTGCGCAGATACACATTCAGCTCTTTCACCACGTGGATAGGCAGGCGAATGGTACGCGTTTGGTTCATGATGGCACGTTCAATGGTTTGACGAATCCACCAGGTTGCATAGGTTGAAAAGCGGAAGCCGCGTTCAGGGTCAAACTTCTCCACCGCACGGATCAGGCCGAGGTTTCCTTCTTCGACCAAATCGAGCAGCGCTAAACCACGGTTAGAATAGCGACGTGAGATTTTCACCACCAAGCGAAGATTACTCTCAATCATACGCTTGCGAGCAACCTCGTCACCGCGCAGCGCTCGACGTGCGTAGAGCACCTCTTCTTCAGCGGTAAGCAGCGGTGAAAAGCCAATTTCGCTGAGGTAGAGTTGGGTGGCATCAGAGGCCTTTGAAGTGGCCGCTTGTTGCTGTACTGCCTCTTCGACTTCTTCGAGCACCTCGTCAGCTTGAGCTTCCACGGTGTCGAATTCAACGTCTTGGTTCAAGCCGTCCAGTTTCTTTGCGGTATTTGTTTGGCTCATAGCGCCTCCCTTATGACGTAGCAGCTAAGCAGAACGCATTTCTGCTTATACCGGCCCCGTCACATTGGTGGCTGCGGCGATATCACCTTGGTTACCCTGTGCTACCGCTTTGGCAGATAATGTAACGGATTGACCGATTTTCCTTTGTAGCGAATTTCAAAATGCAACCGAACACTGTTTGCACCAGAACTGCCCATGGAAGCTATTTTATGCCCCTTTTTGACAGCTTGGCCTTCTGAAACGTAAAAACTATCGTTGTGCGCATAGGCGCTTAGATAATCATCATTGTGTTTCACTATTATTAATTTACCGTAACCCCGAAGCGCACTGCCGGCGTACACGACTTTTCCATCTGCCGCTGCCTGAATGCCCTGTCCTCGTTGTCCAGCAATATCTATGCCCTTATTGCCTCGCTCTGTGCTAGAAAATCGGGACACCATCCGGCCTCTGGTTGGCCATTGCCAGCTTATCTGTTGGTTAGATGGGCTGGCGGTCCGCTTGTTAACAGCTTGTTTACTTTTTTCTTTCGTTTGACTGTACCTCGACGATGACCCCGATTCAACGCCTTTTGTGCGTTCAGTCGCGGTTTTAGACTTCTTTTTTTCCTCGAATTTGCTAGGGTTGGCGCTTTTTCTAGAAGATGCTGCTGCCACGCTCGCGCTTGCAGCTGACGTTGTGGCAGAGGCCACATTTGTCGCGCCTGATGTGGATTGGGCCACGTCAGGGCGTTGGTAGGCGGGCTTCCACAAAGCCAGTGTCTGCCCGGGATAAATGGTATAGGGAGGCTGTAGATTGTTGTGTTCGATGATGTCGTCGATATCACGATCCGTGATATAAGCGATATAGTAGAGGGTATCGCCTTTCTTCACTTCGTAATAACTGCCGCGATAGCTGCCTCTATCAACGCTGGTATAGTCTGGTGTCACGCTGGATACCGGTGCCGGCCCTCGCCAGGAACAACCAGATATAACCACTAACAGTGACAGAAAAAGCGCGATTTTCATCTGTTTTTAAACACAGCTCCATCTCTGAGACAGTTTATGCCAGCTCACCTGCCACCAGGGGAACAAATTTAACCGATTCAACCGTCTCGGTGTGAAAAGTGGTGCCTTGGCGAGTGACGCGCATCAATATTTGCTCATCATCACCAATCGGAATAAGCATCACGCCGCCATCATTGAGCTGATCGCACAGCGCGTCGGGCACGTGGGCCGCGGCCGCTGTTACCATGATCGCATCATAAGGGCCCTTCGACGGCCACCCTTGCCAACCATCTCCATGTTTTGTCGACACATTATAAATATCTAGCTGCTTTAAGCGCCGTTTGGCCAGCATTTGTAATGGTTTGATCCGCTCGACAGAATAAACATGATCAACCAAGTTAGCGAGGACCGCTGTTTGATAACCCGATCCGGTGCCAATTTCCAAAATGCGACTATCGCGTCGCAAATTGAGCAATGATGTCATCTTAGCCACGATATAAGGTTGTGAAATAGTTTGTCCCCATCCAATAGGTAACGCATTGTTACCATAAGCTTGGTGGGTCATGGCTTCAGAGACAAATAAATGCCGAGGCACCGCCTGCATGGCGTTTAGCACATCGGTGTCAGTCACACCTTGTTGCTGCAAAAATTGAATAAGTGATTGCGCTTGACTCAACGTCTGCTTCCTTTATCACTGAGTATAAGTCTATTGAAAAGGTTGCCGCCTCAATGCGGCTCACCAACGATGACGTGTTTGCCGCCTACTCACTTAACCATTGTGAAAACACGCCTAGGGTATCATGGGCGGTTAAGTCTACCTGCAGTGGCGTAATAGAAACGTACTGCGCCGCAATGGCGTGAAAATCGGTTCCCGGCCCTGCATCTTGGGTTTGACCTGGCGCACCGACCCAGTATATCGGTTTGCCCCGCGGATCGCTTTGTTTTATAACGTCTTCGGCATGATGACGGGCGCCAAGACGTGTCACTTTCCACCCCTCTAGGCTATCGATTGGCACATCGGGCACATTAATATTAATGAGGCGGTGACTGGGCGCGGCATGGCGCTGGTTCTTGGCTAAGAATTGTTTCACTACATGTGCAGCTGTCTCAAAGTGTTGGTGACCACATAGTGAGACTGCAATAGCTGGCGCGCCCAGGAAAAAGCCCTCTGTCGCCGCGGCCACTGTCCCCGAGTAAAGCACATCATCACCGAGGTTAGCACCATGGTTAATCCCAGTGATCACAAAATCAGGCTCCCAGGGTACCAATTGCCGTAGCGCCAAATGCACCGAGTCTGTGGGGGTCCCCTGAACCGCATAACGCTGAGGTCCAAGTTCGCGCACGCGTAAGGGGTTTTCCAATGTGAGTGAATTTGACGCGCCTGAACAATTACGATCCGGCGCGGCCACCACCACATCTGCGATGGTCGATAACGCTTCGGTCAAGGTTTGGATCCCTTGAGCATGGTAACCGTCGTCGTTACTAATCAATATTCGCATTGTGCTCTCCTTGTGGGCTCGCGACGACTAACTCTCGCATCACCGCGGTGGCAAATGCGCCCGCGGGTAAAAAGAAACTCACGGTTAAGGTGTCAGCATCGTGTGTCCAAGTCATCTCTTGCGGCAGTAAACACAACACACGACGGTCATGACGCATGCGATTATCACGGATCACGGCTAATAGCTCAGGCTCTTTGTCGACCACCGCTTGCTCAAAGTGCTGTGCTTGCCCCTCAGTGGGCAACGCATTATCGCCGGTCAGAGGGCCGGTGATCGCAGAATGACACTGCCCTGCCTGCTCAACCAAGTACGTTTGCTGCTGCGTGTCGAGACACAGGTCACCCGCCAAGGTAGAGGTAAAGGCATCCGCCTCTATTCGTGCAGAGACGACTTGATTAAACAGCAGCGACCGGGCTGCTGAGAGATAAAAACTACGTTTGCTTTTGTCACGGACTTTTTTCTCTCCACGTCCCCAAGCGCGTGCCATCTCAACATTATTGCCATCACGGCCAAAGCGCTGTGCACCAAAGTAATTGGGCACGCCCTGCTCGGCTATCGCGGCTAAGCGCGGCACTAAAGCCTGTGGCGACGCCAGATCACGAATGCAGAGCGTGAACTGATTGCCGGTCAGATCGCCAGGACGCAATTTATGCTGATGCCGGGCTGTCCCTTCAATGCTCACAACGCCTGGATGATTTTGGACAAACGCCGCTAAATCCGGATCCGCTTTGCCTGGCAAATGAACACTGAACCATTGCTCTGTCACGGCGTGACGATCTTTAAGGCCCGCCCAGCTCACTTGCCGCGAGCTAACCCCACAGGCTTTTGCCAGCTCATTGGCGACGTATTTGGTATTTTCACCACGCTTTTTAATTCGCACTAAAAAGTGTTCACCTTGACCTGATGGGGTGAAACCCAGGGATTCTGAGACAATAAAATCGTCCGGTGACGCTTTTAACGTTCCTGACTGTGTCGGTTGGCCATGTAAGTAAGCCAAGGGCGCGAGTAAGTCTGTCATACGGCCTCTTTGTTTAATAGCACCACCGCCTCACAGGCAATGCCTTCTTTGCGTCCGGTAAACCCCAAACGCTCTGAGGTGGTGGCTTTGACGTTAACCGCATCCACCGTCACACACAAATCACTGGCGATGGTTTCACGCATTGCGTCGATATGTGGGCCCATTTTAGGCGCTTGCGCGATGATAGTGATATCTGCATTGCCCAAGCAATAGCCTTTGTCTTGTACTTTGCGGTAAACGTCGCGCAGCAGCATACGGCTGTCGGCGCCTTTCCACTCATCACTGGTGTCTGGGAAATGCTGGCCAATGTCACCGGCAGCAATCGCGCCCAACAGGGCATCACACAGTGCATGGAGTGCCACATCACCGTCCGAGTGCGCAAGCAACCCTTGCTCATAAGGCACAGCCACACCACCAATGATCACCGGGCCATCACCACCAAATTTGTGTACATCAAACCCATGTCCAATTCGAATCATGATTTGCCTTCTTGTTGTGAAAGGTAAAACTCGGCCAACCACTTATCCTCAGGGTGGGTGACTTTTATGTTGCTGGCACTGGCAGGGACCAGCACAGGCTTCCCCCCAAGCGCTTCAACGGCAGACGCTTCGTCAGTCACCTGATCGCCTGCCACATTAAGTGCCTGGATTAGCGTTTGGGTTAAAAACATTTGTGGGGTCAATGCATGCCAAAGCGCCTCACGCTCGACAGTGTGAGCCACCTGCCCTTGCGCGTCCGCACGCTTCATGGTGTCTCTAACCGGCGCCGCGAGTAAGGCGCCATCAGGGTGAGATTGCGCCTGTCTAATCAAGGCGTCGATATCGGCATGCGACACACAAGGGCGTGCGGCATCATGCACCATCACCCATTGCGTATTGACCACATCGAGTCCAGCTTGCACCGACGCGGCACGCGTCGCTCCACCCAAGACCACACGCACATTCGGACGCTCACTCAAGCGAGTGTGCGCAAAGTAGCTATCGTCAGCACCAATGGCGATGATCACGTCAGCCACGGCAGGGTGAGAGAGTAAACGCTCAACGGTATGCTCAATCAACATTTTGCCGGCTAGAGGGAGGTATTGTTTCGGGCAGCTAGCTTGCATCCTGCTGCCGACACCTGCGGCAGGTACCACGGCGCTTATTCCGGGCTGTAAAGCGGTGTTGTGCTGCAAAGGGGGTTGTTCGACCACAAGTTATCTTCTTTGGTTGTACCGCCAGTCAACGGCTGTCAGTTACTGGGATTTATCGACTAATCGGAAAAATGTCTCGTCCGGCTTTATCATGCCCAGCTCGTTGCGTGCGCGCTCTTCAATCGCTTCTTGCCCACGCTTCAAATCCGCAATTTCTGCGTACATTTGCTGGTTACGCTTAACGAGTTTTTGGTTGGCTTGTTGCTGTACGGCGACATTGGCTTCAATTTGCCAATAGTCTGTCACGCCATTTTTACCCAGCCACAGTTCGTACTGCAGCCACACGAGCGTGAGAAACAGTGCAACCGATAGCAGCCTCATACCTGTACTCCTTCCAATATCGGCTCAGGGTATTCACACCCTGATTGACTAACCGCATAGGCTAGCGGATCCGCTGGCTGGTGTCATGGTTTTCCTAAATGAAAAAAGCCGCCCCGTTAAACGGGACGGCTTTTGGCAAAAAGTGCTTAAGTGCCGATTATTGGCCTTTCACTTCTTTTAGACCATTAAATGGTGCTTTTTCACCCAGCGCGTCTTCAATACGGATTAGCTGGTTGTACTTAGCCACACGATCAGAACGGCTCATCGAACCGGTTTTGATTTGGCCTGCAGCCGTACCAACCGCCAAGTCAGCGATGGTGGCGTCTTCTGTTTCACCTGAACGGTGAGAGATCACGGCTGTGTAGCCTGCGTCTTTCGCCATCTTGATCGCCGCCAGCGTTTCGGTCAGAGAACCGATCTGGTTGAACTTGATCAGGATAGAGTTCGCCACACCTTTGTCGATACCTTCTTTGAGGATCTTGGTGTTGGTTACGAACAGGTCATCACCCACTAGCTGAAGTTTATCACCCAGCAGTTCAGTTTGGTGCTTAAAGCCATCCCAATCTGACTCGTCTAGGCCATCTTCGATAGACACGATTGGGTATTCTTCAGCCAGTTTTGCCAAGTAATGGTTAAACTCTTCTGAAGAGAAGGTTTTACCTTCACCTTTCATGTTGTAGATGCCTTGCTCTTTGTCATAGAACTCAGACGCCGCACAGTCCATCGCAAGAGTGATGTCTTTACCCAGCTCGTAGCCCGCTTGCTCAACCGCTTCTTTAATCGCAGCCAGTGCAGCAGCGTTTGATTCTAGGTTCGGTGCAAAACCACCTTCGTCACCCACGGCAGTGCTTAGGCCTTTGGCTTTCAGTACTTTTGCGAGGTTGTGGAATACTTCCGCACCGATGCGCAGTGCTTCTTTCAGGGTTTTCGCGCCAACAGGCTGGATCATGAACTCTTGGATATCAACGTTGTTATCCGCGTGCTCACCACCGTTAAGGATGTTCATCATTGGCAGAGGCATTGAGAACTGACCAGCTGTGCCGTTTAGTTCAGCAATGTGTTCAAACAAAGGCATGCCTTTCGCAGCCGCGGCTGCTTTTGCGTTAGCAAGAGACACCGCCAGGATAGCATTCGCACCAAATTTAGATTTGTTGTCAGTGCCGTCGAGATCGATCATCACTTGGTCGATATCGGCTTGGGCTTTCGCGTCTTTACCTTGTAGGGCTTCGGCGATTGGGCCGTTAACCGCTTCAATCGCTTTTAGAACGCCTTTACCCATGAAACGTGACTTGTCACCATCACGCAGTTCTAGCGCTTCGCGAGAACCCGTTGATGCACCTGAAGGTGCTGCCGCCATACCAACGAAGCCACCTTCTAGGTGTACTTCAGCTTCAACGGTTGGGTTACCGCGTGAATCGATGATTTCACGGCCTAGAACTTTAACGATCTTAGACATTGTGATTCCTCTCGTCTGTCATTGTTTTTAAAAATAAAAGCGGCTGCCTACGTTCAGGCGACCGCTCGAATCTCGTTTATAGCTCACCGCGCTGTTTTTTGCCTGCCGCCGCAACAAACCCGGCAAACAGTGGGTGACCATCACGTGGTGTCGACGTGAATTCTGGGTGGAACTGGCACGCAACAAACCATGGGTGCTCAGGGTTCTCGATGATCTCCACCAGCTTTTTATCTGCAGACAAGCCTGAGATTGAAAGCCCCGCTTTTTCTAGCTGCGGACGCAATAAGTTGTTCACTTCATAACGGTGGCGATGACGCTCGTGGATCTGCGTGTTGCCATAAAGCTGGTGTGCTTTAGACCCTTCCGTAAGATGACAAAGCTGTGCGCCAAGACGCATGGTACCGCCCAGATCAGAGGTTTCACTGCGCTCTTCCACTTTGCCTTCTTCATCCACCCACTCGGTGATCAGACCCACCACTGGGTATTTACTCTCTTTGTTAAACTCGGTCGAGTTTGCGCCTTCCATACCCGCGACGTTACGCGCGTATTCAATCAGGGCAACCTGCATTCCTAGGCAAATGCCGAGATACGGCAGTTTATTTTCACGCGCATATTGTGCCGCCAGGATCTTGCCCTCTACACCTCGGTCACCAAATCCACCTGGTACCAAGATAGCATCCAAGTCTTGCAGCATTTCCGTGCCACGTGTTTCAAGATCTTGCGAGTCTACATACTTGATGTTGACGGTGAGACGGTTTTTCAACCCACCGTGCTTCAACGCTTCGTTGACAGATTTATACGCATCCGGCAACTCGATATATTTACCCACCATACCAATGGTCACTTCGCCCATTGGGTTGGCTTCTTCGTAGCTGACCTGTTCCCACTCTGACAGGTCAGCTTCCGCCGCTTCAATGCCAAAGCGGCTGCAAACCAGATCATCCAAGCCTTGAGAGCGGATGAGTGATGGGATTTTGTAGATAGAGTCTACGTCTTTCATGGTGATCACGGCTTTTTCTGCCACATTACAGAACAGCGCAATTTTCGCGCGCTCATTGGCCGGGATCGGGCGCTCACTACGACACACCAGTACATCAGGCTGGATACCAATCGATAGCAGCTCTTTCACCGAATGTTGCGTTGGCTTGGTTTTCACTTCACCCGCGGCCGCCAAATAAGGGACCAGAGTCAAGTGCATAAACATGGCATGTTCGCGGCCGACTTCAACGGTCAGCTGACGAATCGCTTCTAAAAACGGCAGCGACTCAATGTCGCCCACTGTCCCGCCGATTTCGACAATGGCAATATCGTGACCTTCACCACCGGCGATGATGCGGTCTTTGATCGAATTGGTGATGTGTGGAATCACCTGAATGGTGGCTCCCAGGTAATCTCCACGGCGCTCTTTGCGCAGTACATCCGCATACACACGACCGGAGGTAAAGTTATTACGCTTGGTCATTTTGGTGCGGATAAAGCGCTCGTAGTGGCCGAGATCAAGGTCGGTCTCTGCGCCGTCTTCCGTGACGAATACTTCCCCGTGTTGGGTAGGGCTCATTGTCCCTGGATCCACGTTGATATAAGGGTCGAGTTTCATGATGGTGACGTTAAGGCCACGCGCTTCAAGAATGGCTGCCAATGAGGCTGCAGCAATACCCTTACCGAGGGAGGATACAACACCGCCCGTAACAAAAATGTAGTTCGTCGTCATGCTAAACCTGAGAGTTGGATTTAGAGGAAATTAATGAAGTTCTGGACGGGACATTATGATACCAGACCCCATTGACTCCCACAATGTGAAAGCTACCACACACCCTGGTGTTTTTAATTGTCACAAATCAATTATGCCAATTACAGGATATTTACTTATTCGCCTTTTTGACGGCCTGCCATGCCGATTCTAGTTCATCTAGCTGACATTGTTGAATGTTTTTTTCATTATCACGTAAGTGGTTTTCAACCTTACGAAAGCGAGATTCAAATTTTTGGTTGGCACGGCGTAGGGCTTGCTCGGCATCTGTCCCTAGGTGGCGAGCCAAATTTACCACCGCGAATAACAAGTCCCCGACTTCTTCATCCACACGCGCCTGATTGACAGAAGTTTGCGCCAGCTCTTGCTCGACTTCTTCAATCTCTTCCCGCACTTTATCTATCACAGGGGCGACAGTCGGCCAATCAAAGCCCACACGTGCACAACGCTTTTGCAATTTATACGCTCGTATTAAGGCGGGTAAGCCTTGTGTCACCCCATCGAGCACACTTTCCGGTTGCACAGAGGACGATTTCTCGGCGCGCTCTTTCGCTTTGATACCTTCCCAATCTGGTGCCATTAAAGGCTTTCCCTGCGCATCTTTGGGACCAAAAACATGAGGATGACGACGGATGAGTTTGTCGCAAATGCCGCGCACCACATCCTCAAAATCAAAATGGTTTTCTTCCCGCCCCAATTGACTGTAGAACACAATTTGAAAAAGTAGGTCACCGAGCTCATCTTTTAGGTCTGACCAGTTTTCACGTTCAATGGCATCCGCCACTTCATAGGCTTCTTCTAGCGTATGAGGCACGATGGAGGCGAAGTGTTGCGCGTTGTCCCAATCACAACCTTTGTCGGGATCACGTAAGGTAGCCATAATGGTCAGTAATTGCTCGATAGGAGCCATAAAAGCATTCCTTCTAAAAAAACGCCCTGTCGAGACAGGGCGAAGGATGATTAGCGAAGACGTTTGGCCTCGACCACATCTTTTACTTGTTCAAGCCGGTTAACCACGCGGCTCAGGGTGTCGAGATCGGAGATTTCTAAATCAAAATCCATAATAGACATTTGTTTTTTGTAATCCACGCGACTTTGCATGCCCGCTACGCGTGCTTTTTCATTGCTGAGCACGGTATTGATGTCTTTGACCAACCCGGTACGCTCATTGGCAGATAAGCGGATCCGCACATGGTACTGACCAATGTGCCCTTTACCCCAAACCGTGGCAATAATGCGCTCGGGCGCGTGATGACTCAGTTCGTTGAGTTGCTCACAATCAGCGCGGTGCACAGAGATACCCCGCCCTTGGGTGACAAAACCTTTGATCTCATCACCGGGTAATGGCTGACAACAACGCGCAAGGTGAGTCATTAAGTTATCAACCCCCTCCACAACCACTGCATCACGGTGCGCCTTGCCCGTATTCGGCTTTTGCTCACTTTGTTGCAGCTTCTCTAAAAGCTGTTGCTCTTCTTCTTCAAGACTTGGCTTGTTAATCAGGCCATTGATATGGTTAACCACCTGATTAATACGCAAATCACCGCTACCAACTCCCGCGTAGAGCTCATCCAGTGTATTCACATTAAAGCGTTTGAGCGCGAGTTGAGCGTCTTTGCTGGTACCACCGATTTTTTGCAGCTCGGTATCCAAAATCTCTTTACCCGCGGCAATGTTCTTATCTTTATCCTGTTTGCGGAACCAAGCATTGATTTTGGCGCGTGCCCGGCTCGAATTCACAAAGCCATGGCTGGGGTTTAGCCAATCTCGCGAGGGGTTGGGCTCTTTTTGGGTAATGATTTCTACCTGGTCGCCCATTTGAAGGTGATAAGTGAACGGGACAATACGCCCTTCCACTTTCGCTCCGATACACCGATGCCCTACCTCGGAGTGAATATGGTAAGCAAAATCCAACGGCGTGGCGCCGCTGGGTAAGTCCACGACATCGCCGCGCGGGGTAAAGGCATAAACCCGGTCGTCAAACACTTGGCTGCGCAGCTCATCGAGCATTTCACCCGAGTCTGACATTTCTTCTTGCCATGCCAACAGTTTACGCAGCCAGGTAATTTTCTCGTCGTACCCACTGCGCCCACTGGCCGCCCCTTCTTTATACTTCCAGTGTGCAGCGACCCCAAGCTCTGCATCATCGTGCATTTGTTTGGTGCGGATTTGAATTTCTACCGGTTTACCTTCCGGCCCCAGCACCACAGTATGAATGGATTGATAACCATTGGGTTTCGGGTTGGCGACGTAATCATCAAACTCTTTGGGCAGATGGCGGAATTTGGTGTGCACGGCCCCTAACGCGGCGTAACAATCTTGTAGCTCTTCTGCGATGATGCGTACCGCACGCACGTCAAACAACTCGTCAAACTGCAGGTTCTTTTTCTGCATTTTACGCCAGATGCTGTAAATGTGTTTGGGGCGACCATAAACTTGCGCATTGATGTTGGACGCTTCCATCGCCTGCTGCAGATCGTCGACAAAATCAGTGATGTAATTTTCGCGATCAATCCGTCTTTCCGCGAGTTGCTTGGCGATTTGTTTGTAGGTTTGCGCATGCTGGTAACGGAACGCGTAGTCTTCCAACTCCCACTTTAACTGACCAATGCCTAACCGGTTAGCCAGGGGGGCATAAATGTTGGCGCTCTCTTTTGCCGCTTGTTGGCGGACAGATTCCTCCGCCTCTTTCACTTCGCGTAAATGGCAGATGCGCTCCGCCAGCTTGATCACCACGCAGCGAAAGTCTTCGACCATCGATAACAGCATACGACGTACGTTATCAACCTGAGACGAGGTCGCTTCTGTCTCGGTTTGGGTATTTAAGTGGCGAATGGCCGCCGTCTGTTGTACCCCTTCTATCAGTTTGACGATAGAGGTTGAGTAAGCGTCCGCAAGGGTATCGAGGCTGATAAGCTCCGCCTCAACCACGGGGAAAAACAGGGCTGCCAATAAGGTATCAGCATCCATGCTCAAGGTGACGAGGATTTCAATCATCTCCCGGCCACGCCATAGTGGCTGGCTGAGCACGGCTTCATCGTCGCTCAATGTTCGGCAGTATTGATAACCATCTACCAACGCCTGAGTGGTTGAGGGATCTTGCCCTAACCGTTGAACCCAGGTATTGAGATCAAACGCTTCGTCTTCGTGTAGGTGGGCTTCTCGTACCGCAACCATAACCGTTCCTATCCTTATCTCTCGAGTGACAAGAGAGGCGTATCCGTATCGACAGGCCACGAGGGCCAAACTTGTATTATGCCAACCGTTTGGTGACAGGCATGAACAAAGCCATCGACTCCATGTGTCCTGTTTGTGGAAACATATCCAACATACCAAGCGTGACCAGCTGATAGCCATTATCGAGCAATACGCGCGCATCACGTGCTAGCGTGGCAGGGTTACAAGACACATACACAATATGTGAAGCCTTAGATTGTGCCACAAAGTCTATGACACCAGCAGCCCCCGCACGTGCCGGATCGAGTAAGATTTTGGTAAAATCCTGTTGCGCCCATTCACCCATCAGCGCGTCACTGTTCAAGTCAGCTTGGTAAAACTCGGCGTTCTCACAGCCGTTTTTTGCCGCGTTATTCGCTGCTTGGTCCACCATAGCTTGCACACCTTCAATGCCTACCACATGTTTCACACGCTTAGCCATTGGCACGCTAAAGTTACCCAAGCCACAGAAAAGATCCAACACGCGATCGTCTTGCTCAAGGGCGAGCCAGTCAAGTGCTTGCCCTACCATTTCTTGGTTGACCTTCGCATTGACTTGAATAAAGTCACTGGGCGCAAACGCCAATTGACAACCTGCCACATTATAATAGGGCGCAGGCCCGACAAGGCGCTCCGGTGCCATGTCGCCTTGATACAAATACAGTGTGCAGTCTTGCGTCTGTGCCCACGCCATTAACGCGTGGCGATCGTCGTTGTGCAAGCCCTTAGTGGTACGCAGTGAGACCACTGATGTGTTGTCAGCGTCAATGACGTCTAAGTGTCCCAATACACGACGGCCACGCAGGCTTTCTAAACAAGGGCGTAAGCTAGACAGGAGGCGGTTGAGTGGTGCGCTTAACACCGGGCACTGATTCACTGTGATGATCGCGCTTCGTTGACGGGCGCGAAATCCCATCGCCAATGCCCCTTTTTTATCCACCTGCAAGCTGATCCGCGCACGACGACGATAATGCCAAGCCGCATCTTCTATCGGCGTTGACAGCGTTATCTCATCACCTGCAAATTTTTGCATCAACTCATTGAGCGTTTGCTGCTTGTGTGCGACCTGTGCTTGGTGATCCAAGTGTTGAAGACTACAGCCCCCACACTGTTGGTAAAGAGGACAACCAGGCTCAATACGCTGCGCGGCCTGGTTATCCAACTTAATTAATTGACCGCGCGCATATTGACGCTTTTGTTCGGTCAATTGCACCAAGGCTTGTTCGCCGGGCAAGGTTCCCGGGACAAAAACAGGTTTTTTCTGCAAAAAACCCACTCCGTCACCATGATGGTCCAAGCGTTCTATGGTCAGCAGTTGATGCTTTTGCTCAACCTTTTTCTTTTTCTCAGGCTTAAAAAAGCGCGCCATTATCGATTCCAGTGTTAAAAGCTTGTCGCCAAGCCAGTCAAGAGATCCTGCCAGTGGGAGTTGTGATAGTTCGCTGACTATTTTGTGATTGAATCATGTACACTGACGGCTAAATGTCGTGATTATTTTCCCATAGTTTATCTAGCATGACCAAATATGGCCTCCGCACCCGTGTCTCTGTTCTGACCATTGCCCCAACGTTGATTGTCGGCCTATTACTGAGCGCGTTTTTTACCAGCACCCGCTACCAAGATCTTGAACAGCAACTGACGGTCACCGGCTCTGCGATCATCGAGCCACTGGCGATTGCCAGCGAAGTCGGATTGAAAAATGATAGCCGTGAAAACGTACGCCGGCTAATTGGCTTTGCGCACCGCCAGCACTCACAGTTTGTGCGCAGTATTGCCGTGTTCGACCGACGTAACGAGCTATTTGTCACCTCGAACTATCACCGCGATCTTGCCATGCTCTCGGTTAACAGTGGCCAACCTATCCCCACACAACTGCAGATAAGCCAACAGCAGGATACCTTGATTCTGCGCGCCCCTATTTTGGAGATTGGTCGGTTTACCCCTGGCCTCAATGTTGAGCGACCGCTGGGCTATATTGCCATGGAGCTAGATTTGAGCTCGGTGCGGTTAAAGCAATACCAGGAGATGATCACCGCACTGGTGATGGTTGCTTTGGGCGGAATATTGTCATGCTTCTTTGCCTATCGCTTAATTGCGGATGTCACCCATCCGATTGGTAACATGGTGACCTTAGTCGATAGAATTCGGCGCGGCCATCTTGATGTCAGGATTGAGGGTGAGTTACTCGGTGAGCTCGACACCTTGAAAAACGGTATCAATGCGATGGCTATTTCGTTGTCGGAATACCATTTAGAAATGCAGCAAAGTATTGATCAGGCGACCTGTGATCTGCGCGAAACCCTCGAGCAATTGGAAATTCAGAATGTTGAACTCGATATCGCCAAGAAAAATGCGCAAGAAGCGGCGCGGGTTAAATCTGAGTTCTTGGCCAACATGTCGCACGAGCTACGTACCCCACTTAACGGGGTGATTGGCTTTACGCGTCAAATGCTCAAAACCGAGCTCAGCAGCAGCCAGCGTGACTATTTGCTCACCATTGAAAAGTCGGCTAATAACCTGCTCACCATCATTAATGACATCCTCGACTTCTCTAAGTTAGAAGCAGGCAAACTGCTGTTGGAAAACATCCCGTTTGATGTTCAAGACATGCTCGATGAAGTGATGCGACTGCTTGCGCCGATGGCGCACGAGAAAGGACTAGAGCTCACCTTGCGGACCGATGCGCGTATTCCTGCAGGGGCCGTGGGCGATCCACTCCGTATCCAACAAGTGCTGATAAACCTGATTGGGAATGCCGCCAAGTTTACTGAGCGCGGGAATATTGATGTCAGTGTCGATCTCAAGCAGCTTCACGATGAAACCGTTGAGCTACAGTTAATGGTTAAAGATACTGGCATTGGCATTTCCGAACGCCAGCAAGCACAGCTTTTCCAAGCCTTTAGGCAGGCGGACGCCAGCATTTCGCGTCGCTATGGTGGTACTGGCCTTGGCCTAGTGATCACACAGAAACTGGTCCAACAAATGGGCGGTGACATTGGTTTTACCAGTCGCCTTCACCAAGGCTCAAGTTTCTGGTTTACCCTGCAGCTCACGCAGACCGATTTGCCAGTTTCACAACCGCTCGACATTGAACCTTTGGTGGGTCGCGACATCGTGATCGTTGAGCCGAATGCGCGCACTCGCGAGATTTTGCGTAAGCGGCTGACGCAAGTGGGGCTGAATGTCGACACTGCATCTGGCACCAATGTGCTGACGGACCGTCACTATCACTTTGCCTTGCTCTGTTTCGACGCGGGAAGCATGCCGAGTCTTGATGCCATGCAACAAGCGGTGCAGGTCTGCGAGCAGCAAGCGCAATCAGTGGTAGTGTGTTTGCCAACCACTGAGCTAGAAGCGTCTGAGCATCTATTAAAAGCCGGGGTCAGCGCCTGTATTGCCAAGCCTATCCCTCAACGTAAACTGCTGGAGGCATTAATCGGGTCCCCTGAGGCGACGCCTTTACCCTTGCCTAAGCCAAGTGCATCACAAAAAGCGCCTTATACGGTAATGACCGTCGATGATAATCCAGCCAACTTAAAGCTGATCACTGCCTTGCTGGCCGAACGGGTCGAGAAGGTGATCACCGCAGAAGATGGGGTGAAAGCGGTCGCGCTTGCCCACCAACAAGCGTTTGATATTATTTTGATGGACATCCAAATGCCAGAGATGGACGGTGTCACCGCTAGCCAAGAAATTCGCAAAGCGGGATTCAATCAGCAAACACCGATTATTGCGGTGACCGCCCACGCGATGCCCGGTGAACGTGAGCGTCTCCTTGAAGCGGGGATGGACGATTACCTGACCAAGCCAATTGAAGAAGCCATGTTAGAGAGTACCCTCGCACGCTGGCTGCATCTTGATGAGGCGGCCTCTCAAGCGCAAAGTATCCCATCGCCAAGCCCGTCAGCCAACCAAGATCAAAGTGTGCGACACCTAGATTGGCAGCGCGCGCTCAATCAAGCGGCAGGCAAAACGGATCTGGCGAAAGAGATGCTAACCATGTTATTGGCCTCGTTTGACTCGGTGAAAGAGGCCGTTGAGCAAGCATTGGCCGGAGAGTTAGAGAGTGATCAGTTATGGCACGCTATTCACAAGCTCCATGGGAGTTGCGCGTATAGCGGTGTCCCGCAGCTAAAAAGCTTGTGTCATGAGCTCGAAACCCAACTAAAAGCAGGCGCGGATATGGCTGCTATCGAGCCAGAGCTGTTAGAGCTGCAAGATGAAATTGCGCACATTGAGCAATTGGCACCACAATACTTGGGTACCTCATAAAACATCGAACGCCACACCGCGTGAGGTGCAGCCATACAGCAGTAAGCTTATGCGGTTTCTAGCACCACATACGCGATGGCATACGCTTTTTCATCAGAGAGGGTGAGCCAACACTGTGTAATGCCACGCACCTGCGCCAGTTCCGCGGCTCGGCCCGACAAGCGCAAGGTAGGTTGGCCCGAGGCCTGGTTGGTGATAATAAAGTCGTGGAACGTTACCCCGTTGGCAATGCCGGTTCCAAGCGCCTTGGCGGCGGCTTCTTTGGCGGCAAAGCGCTTGGCGAGGAAACGTCCAGGCGCGTGATGGCGCGCCAGATTGGCTTGCTCAGGCTCGGTTAAGATCCTGGCAGCAAAGCGTGGTTGGCGCGCGAGGGCTTTTTCAACACGCGCAATCTCAACAATGTCAGTACCAATTCCAGCAATGGCCATTTAGCGACGCGCCGCTTCCATGATCGCTTTCATATCCGCGACGGCTTTTTGCAAACCATCAAACATGGCACGGCCAATGATCGCGTGACCAATATTCAGCTCATGCATTTCTGGCATCGCCGCTATCGGCGTGACGTTATGATAGGTTAAGCCGTGGCCCGCATTCACTTTGATACCCAAATCGACCGCATAACTGGCCGCCGCTGAGATTTTCTTCAACTCGGCTTGGCGATCATTGTCATTGGCGGCATCGGCGTAATGCCCGGTGTGCAGTTCAATAAACGGTGCGCCACATTGGTGAGCGGCTTCTATTTGTGTGCGGTCGGCATCGATAAATAAGGAAACCTTAATCCCCGCTTCGCTCAACGTTTGCGTGGCGGCTTTGACTTTATCCAGCTGGCCCGCGACATCGAGGCCCCCTTCGGTCGTCAGCTCTTCACGCTTTTCTGGCACCAAACATACAAACTCAGGCTGCGTCTCCAAGGCTATTTCGACCATTTCATCGGTGACCGCCATTTCCAAATTCATCCGGGTTTGCAAGGTTTCTTTAAGCAAGCGAACATCACGATCAGTGATGTGGCGGCGATCTTCACGCAAATGAACCGTGATCCCAGCCGCGCCTGCACGCTCTGCCAACTCAGCGGCATGAACAGGATCCGGATACGCGGTGCCACGCGCATTGCGCACTGTCGCGATGTGATCGATGTTCACACCTAAGTAGATTTTATCCATGATTATTTCCTTCTAAACAATTCTCTGCTTTTGAGCGGCTTGGGGCCAAGATATGGCTTGAGCGCCATACGAGTAAAACGCTTTGCGGCACGTAACTGAGCGACCGTCTCAAAGTGACGCGTCGCCAACGCACGCAGATCGGCCCCCGTAAATTGTCGGTGTTGGCTTTTCATGATCGATGCCACAAAGCCTTGCTGCTCGCGATACAAGTACGTCATGTTATCGTTAATCGGGTCACCGCTGCCAGCACAATGAAGAAAATCAACCCCATAGCCCAAGGCTTCTAATAACGCGAGTTCAAAACAACGCAGGGCTGGCTCAGGATTATTGTAGCGAGCCAGCTGGGTCAATGCGGTCACATAGTCATGAAATAACGCCGGGTAAGGCGTGTGAGGCTCCAGCACACGCATCACCAGCTCATTGAGGTAAAAACCGGAATACAGGGCATTGCCTGATAGCGGCAGGGCGAGGCCTGTGGCTTCGGCACTGCGTAAAGTGCGCAGTTCACCACGTCCCCCCCATTTGAGCAGCAAAGGGGTAAAAGGCTGCAAGGCACCTCTTATCGCCGAGCGTGGCCGACGCGCCCCTTTGGCAAGCAGAGTCACGCGCCCCTCGTGCTCAGAAAAGATATCCAAAAGCAGACTGGATTCACTGTAAGGGCGCGTATGCAATACAAAGCCGCGTTGAAACCCGTCCACTCACTCTCTCCTCCTGGCATGGGTACCTGAATCAGTGGGTCACTTAGAGATCGTCGATATAACCGAGGCTGCGTAGCGCGCGCTCATCGTCGGCCCAACCTGACTTCACTTTTACCCAAAGCTCAAGGTAAACCTTGCGCTCATACAGCTCTTCCATGTCTAGACGCGCTTCACGGCCAATGCGCTTGATCTTTTCGCCGCCTTTACCAATGACCATTTTCTTTTGGCCATTGCGCTCAACCAAGATCAAACCATTGATATGAAACCCGTCCGTTTCTGGGTTGTAGTCAAAGCGCTCGATTTCGACGGTGACCGAGTAAGGCAGCTCCTCACCGGTAAAGCGCATCAGCTTTTCGCGGATAATTTCAGAGGCCATAAAGCGCTGAGAGCGGTCTGTGACGTATTCTTCAGGGAAGTAAAACTCACTTTCCGGTAACGCGTCGCGTACCTTCTGTTCAACCACATCGATATTGGTGCCGTGTTTCGCGGACACCGGGATCACGTCAACAAACTCCATCTTTTCCGACAAGGTTTGAAGGTGTGGAAAGAGCTCGGTTTTCTCTTTCACATTATCGACTTTATTGACCAACAAGACCGTTGGCAGACCAGAGCGCGCTAACTTGTTGAGCACCATCTCGTCGTCTTTGGTCCAATGGGTGCCATCGACCAAAAATAACACCAGTTCGACATCGGTTAATGAGCTGTTCGCCGCACGGTTCATCAAGCGGTTGATCGCGCGCTTTTCTTCGATGTGCAGCCCTGGGGTGTCCACGTATACCGCTTGATAGTTATCACGGGTATCCACCCCCATGATGCGGTGACGTGTGGTCTGCGGTTTCCGCGAAGTGATCGACAGCTTTTGCCCCACTAAGCGGTTCAGTAATGTTGATTTGCCGACGTTCGGACGGCCTACAATGGCAATAAAGCCACAGCGCTGTGTATCAGTCATTATGTTAACTTCTGTAATGCGAGTTCTGCAGCCGCTTGCTCTGCCTTGCGACGGCTGCTGCCTTTTCCAATCACAGAACTCTCCAGTCCTGATACTTGGCACTCTACCGTAAATTCTTGGTTGTGTGCCTCACCACGCACTTTCATCACCGTGTAAGACGGCAAGGGTTTGCGTTTACCCTGTAGGTGTTCTTGCAGTCGGGTTTTCGGATCTTTTTGACTCGCGCCAGGCTCAATGGTCTCGAGGCGGTGTTGATACCACTGCAGGATAATCTCCTGCACTCGGTTGATATCACTGTCCAAAAAAATCGCGCCAATCAAGGCTTCGACGGCGTCAGCGAGAATCGAGTCACGACGAAACCCGCCACTTTTAAGTTCTCCTGGGCCAAGGCGCATCACTTCGCCCAGAGAAAACTCACGTCCGATCTCCGCCAAGGTGTTACCACGCACCAAGGTAGCACGCATTCGGCTCATGTCGCCTTCGTCCACTTTCGGAAAACGGTGGTAAAGATCCTCGGCAATCACAAAGCTCAAAATCGAGTCGCCTAAAAATTCGAGACGCTCGTTATGGGTGCCATTGGCACTGCGGTGCGTTAACGCCAATTCGAGTAATGCAGCGTTGCTAAATTGGTAGCCGATATCACGCTGCAACTTATCTGTTAGTTTTGTCATCATAGTCCAGAATTAATCAATTCCACCAATACGGTTAAAGCGAATGCCTGTCGGTACCCACGATGGTAGCCAGCTATCATTGGGGCGCTCAAATTCAAAGCTAACCCAAATAGCAACCGCTTTGCCCACGAGATTGCGTTCAGGGACGAAGCCCCAGAAGCGGCTATCCGCGCTGTTATCACGGTTGTCACCCATCATAAAATAGTGCCCGTCTGGCACGACCCAGCGGTTGACGCCCGGACGTGGCTGATACGCGCTCACCCGATCTTGCTTTTTAGGGTGCACCAAAATCTGATGCGACTGCTCCCCTAACTGCTCCTGCGCTTGCACAAGGTTGATGCCCGCTTGAATAAACTGGCTCGGCTGAATATCGTCAATCGGCACCGGCTGACACTGAGATTCGCCCTTGGGCTGAATACATAGGCGCTTATCTTCATACACAACCGTATCGCCCGGCAGCCCGACCGTGCGCTTAATGTAATCGATATTGGGTTGAGGCGGGTATTTAAATACCACGATATCACCGCGCTCTGGTTTACCTGTCTCGACAATTTCAGTGTGGAAGGCAGGATCACGTAAGCCATAGGCAAACTTTTCCACCAAGATAAAATCCCCGACCAATAAGGTCGGCATCATCGATCCGGATGGAATTTGAAACGGCTCATAAATAAATGAGCGCAGCACCAGTACCACCGCGATCACTGGAAAAATAGACGCCATGTTTTCAACCCAACTCGGTTGAGGCGCCACTTTAGCAACTTGTTCGGCATCCAGTTCACGCGCTGACACCTTGAGGGTTTCCCCTGCCGCTTGGCGGCGGCGCGGTGCCCAACGGTATTTATCTAACGCCCAAACAATGCCGGTGACCAAGGTCACCAGCACTAAAATCAAAGAAAACGTATTGGCCATAATGGAATCCGTCGTTATTTATCTTTGCCCACGTGCAAAATGGCCAAAAAGGCTTCTTGCGGCAGCTCGACATTACCGACCTGCTTCATTCGCTTTTTACCTTCTTTTTGCTTTTGCAGAAGCTTTTTCTTACGGCTCACGTCACCGCCGTAACATTTCGCGGTCACGTTTTTACGTAGCTGTTTCACCGTCGAGCGCGCAATAATGTGATTACCAATCGAAGCTTGGATGGCAATATCAAACTGCTGACGAGGAATAAACTCTTTCATTTTTTCCACCAGCTCGCGACCACGCGGCTGTGCATGAGCACGGTGAGTGATAATCGCCAGCGCATCGACGCGTTCACCGTTTAGGAGGATATCCACCCGCACCATGTCAGATACTTCATAGCGCTCGAAGTTATAATCTAACGACGCGTAACCACGTGAGGTCGATTTAATCCGGTCAAAGAAATCGAGAACCACTTCGGCCATCGGAATGTCATAGGTCAGCGCAACTTGGTTGCCGTGATAGACCATATCGACTTGCACACCACGCTTTTCCACACACAGTGAAATGACGTTACCGACAAACTCACTCGGCACCAAAATATTACACCGCGAGATCGGTTCACCAATGGTTTCTATGTCATTGATAGGTGGCAGTTTGGATGGGCTGTCGACGTAAATGACCTCGCCATCATTTTGGGTCACCTCGTACACCACGGTCGGAGCAGTAGTGATCAGATCGAGATTATACTCGCGCTCCAACCGCTCTTGGATGATTTCCATGTGCAGCATGCCAAGGAAACCACAACGGAAACCAAAGCCCAGTGCCGCAGAGCTTTCCGGCTCAAAGAACAAGGAAGCATCGTTAAGGCTCAGCTTATCCAAGGCATCACGAAAACTTTCGTAATCATCCGATGAGATGGGGAACAGACCCGCATAAACTTGCGGCTTCACTTGTTGGAAACCTTCAATCCGCTTTTCACAGCCGTTTTTAGCATGGGTGATGGTATCGCCCACTGGCGCGCCGAGGATATCTTTGATCCCACAGATCACCCAACCAACCTCACCGGTTTGCAGACCATTGAGCTCTTTACGCTTAGGCGTGAAAATACCAATACTGTCCACGTTCCATTCTTGGCCCGTGCTCATGATTTTCACTTTGTCGCCTTTTTTCAGCGACCCTTCACGGATGCGCACCAAAGAGACCACGCCGAGGTATTTATCAAACCAGGAGTCAATAATCAGCGCTTGCGTTGGCGCGTCAGGATCGCCTTCAGGTGGCGGGATCTGGCGTACAATGTCTTCAAGGACATCATCAACACCCATGCCGGTTTTCGCCGAACAGCGAGTGGCGTCAATGGCCTCAATACCGACGATGTCCTCAATTTCTTGCGCGACGCGATCTGGATCAGCAGCCGGCAAGTCAATCTTATTCAGAACAGGAACCACTTCCAGATCCATATCAATGGCGGTGTAGCAGTTGGCGAGCGTCTGTGCTTCAACCCCTTGTCCTGCATCGACCACCAGCAAAGCACCTTCACACGCCTTGAGCGAGCGTGACACCTCATAAGAGAAGTCAACGTGTCCTGGCGTATCGATGAAGTTGAGCTGATACACTTCGCCGTCTTTGGCTTTGTAGTTCAGTGTCACACTTTGTGCTTTGATGGTGATACCGCGTTCACGTTCCAGATCCATTGAATCAAGAACTTGATCTGCCATTTCCCGGTCAGTTAGGCCGCCACATACTTGAATCAGTCGGTCAGAAAGTGTCGACTTACCGTGGTCAATATGGGCGATGATCGAAAAGTTACGAATATGCTTCATGTGTTGGTGTGACTTACTCGTTATCAATAAGAATGGGATCCTAAGATCAAGTGAGCGGGATTCTACCGAAAATAGTGGCTAGTCGCTATCCTGCTGTGTGGTATTTATTACCGCCAAGTCAGAGACGGGCTCCCCCATCACGCGTAACAGTTGAGGCTGTTGCTGCTCTTGGGTACCGATACGCGGTGCAAGATGACGCGCAAGGCCGACGCCAACCGCTCCCAGCCCTAGGCTTAGCGCGATAACGCCACCCTCCCCGCTGCCGGCGAGCGTGGCGAACAAAAATTGCCCGAGCAGTGCCCCCGTTAGCATCATGACTAAAGGAACCATGTAGACCAATAACGCGGAGCGTAATAAGGTCGCCTCACCTAAGCCGATTTCAACTAAGGTGCCGGCCGGCAGGGGTTTTGGGGCACGTACTTTAAGGTGTTTCACCTTACCAGGAAGGGCTTTGGACACAATACCAGTGCCACATTGACTTTGTGACTGGCAGCTACCGCAACTGGTTTGCTGCTGGCAGGCCAATGACAACCAACCATCTTGGTAACCGGTAACTTCTGCCAATGCTTTGATCATGGTTCAACCTTCTGTTCTGACTTGCTCGCAGGCATATCAGTAATACGGACAGACTCCGCCACTCGTTTAGCTGTCTCAGGAGGAATATCGCCGACCACCGTGATTTCTGCATTGCCACTGGTCACGCTATGCAGTGTGCGCCGACCTTGGCGAACAATCTGCTTACGCACCGAGACATCATCGGCTTTGGCAAGATACACAGAAAAGCTGAACAGACCATCACTAAACATCTGACTCTCGACCGCACGTTTAGTCATCATCAAACGGTGACGATTGCTGTATACAGGTTCAAACCCCTCAGGTAACGCGGTGACCTGCCAATCTAAGTCGGAGCGCTGCGTGGTTTGTGGCAAGGTCAGTACCGGTGGCAATGCCAGCTCAGCCAGCTTTTGCATTGAGGTACTGATTTGTGAAGAGACGACCAACGACAACGCACGATATTGCTCAAGCGGATCGCCATCACGGTCGAGCAAATCCGCCCTGACAGGCAGTTTGCTGTTCTCATCTAACCATAATACATACGAATAACGCTCTCCGTCTTTCGGGGTAATCCGAACCACTTGGCAATCCATCCCCGCTTCACGCGCGTGCCCCATAGAGACAAAATCATAATGGTTAGCCAGCACATCGATATCGGCTTGGATAAGCGTTGGCAAAGGCGCAACCATATGATCACTGGCAATGGTGAAAGGGTCGTAGCCTGGTTCAAAATAGCTGATTTCACCGCCTCGACGGATGACTTCTCGCGGCGGGCCACTTAAATACATGAGGTGGCCGTAGGCATCATCCCCAACTTGGGCATGACGAAAGCGAAGGGGTTCGAGACTATTTTTACCTACCAAGATGTAGGACACTTCATAATCTAGGGTGTCGCTTGCGGTATCCATTTGATGTAACAAAGCCTCGGCAGAAGGTTCGGCCGAGGCTTGCGCAGACATCAAACTGACCAGCGCAAGCGCACCGATCAGAATTTTTTTCATTGATTATTACTGCTTGTCGACGGTGCCATTGTCTGATGGTTAGACAGCCTATCCTTATTCAAGCGCAGCTGCAATTCATAGTCTTTGAGCATGGCATTGACGCGGCGACGCTGCTCCATCAACTCGGCCTCAGAAGGTGTGGCACGTAGATCGTCACGGCTTAAGCTGACCGGCTCCGCAGCCCCTGCAAAAGGAATCGTTTCTAGTACTGGCGGTTGGGTTTGCGTGCTGGCCACCGGCGAACTCGCATCAGACTGATTATATTGCTGCACACCCACGATCACGGCCAACGAGACACACGCGGCAACGCTTACCTGTGTCAGCTGCTGCAGCCACCCTGGTAAGTGACGACGCGCCTTTTCAGGACGCGGCTGTGCTTCGTGCATGGGGAGCACGTTATTATCAAGGTGATCGCCTTGATAAGCAGGTTCTGCTTCCAGCGCGGACGCTACAGAATCGGCAATGTTCCATTGCAACGAGCTGGGTGCCTCACCACGCATCACATCGCGAATGGTGCTAAAACTCCCCCAAGCCTGTTGCGCGTTATCATCTCGCTCAATCTCGTGGATGACTGCCGTATCCACCAGTTCGCCATCTAACAACGCTGAAATTTTTTCTCTATCCGTCATTCAAGTCACCGTCATGCAGCCAGTAAAACTCGTTACCGTTTCATCAGTGGCCGGATGCGTTTTTCAACCGCTTCACGCGCTCGGAAAATACGCGACCGCACCGTACCGACTGGACAATCCATTACCTGTGCAATTTCCTCATAGCTGAGCCCATCGAGCTCCCGTAAGGTAATTGCGGTTCTTAAGTCGTCAGGCAGTGTTTCTATGGTCGAAAATACCACCTGTCTCAATTCATCTGACAACATCAAGTTTTCAGGGTTCGATATTTCTTTTAAAGAACCCCCACTTTCGTAATTTTCTGCTTCGTCGGCATCAATATCACTGCCTGGCGGACGTCGTCCTTGTGCCACCAAATGGTTTTTCGCGGTGTTCACAGCAATGCGATACAGCCAAGTATAAAACGCACTCTCGCCACGAAATCCCGGCAATGCGCGATACGCTTTGATAAACGCCTCTTGCGCAATATCTGGAATATCACCACTGTGTGTACCGACATAGCGGGCGATAAGGTTACATACCTTATTCTGATATTTGACGACTAACAGATTGAAAGCTTGCTTGTCACCATTCTGTACACGTTCTATTAGAACCTGGTCGGTTAGCTGCTCGCCCATTCGAGCGTTTACTCCTTGGTTGATCTTTCCGCCCGATTATCGAAATTCTAGGCCCGACGTTGTCAGAGCGCGGTTAAACCCGCTTGCGAGCTTTCGCACACGATTCGATAACCCAGCCGGCGAAAAGTTCCTCACCATGTTGGTTTTATTATGCGTTGAATCACATTACTGTGACGGAATGGTCAAAGAATGTCTCTTTGACTGAGGGCATTGTCGCCCGAACCATACCATGGTTGCAAACTTTCACCCAAGCGAGACGGGATTTGATCTTACCGCGCGCAGCCACGTCAAATTGGTGTAACATTGGGGGCGCAGAAAGAGGATTAGGGATCATGACGACCACAACTCAGGAACATCAATGTGACGTGCTAGTCATCGGCAGTGGTGCCGCAGGCTTGTCACTGGCGCTCCGCTTAGCGCCGACCCACAAGGTGATTGTATTAAGTAAAGGCCCGCTCAGCGAAGGGGCAACGCTTTACGCACAGGGCGGTATTGCCGCGGTGTTTGACGAACAAGATTCGGTAGAATCTCATGTCGAGGATACCCAAATCGCGGGCGCAGGTATCTGCGATACCCAGGTCGTGGACTTTATTGCCCGCAATGCTAAAGATTGTGTGCAGTGGTTAATTGATGGCGGTGTCCCGTTCGATCAAGAAGATAGCGACGACGACACCCCTCGGTATCATTTAACCCGTGAAGGCGGCCATAGCCACCGCCGTATCTTGCATACCGCCGATGCGACCGGAATGGCCGTGCAAAACTCGCTTCAAGACAATGTGCGCCAACACCCTAATATCACCCTGCTTGAACGACACAATGCGCTGGATATTATCACCCGTAAAAAAGTCGGATTAGGTGGTCCAAACCACGTCCTCGGCGCCTACATCTGGAACCGAAACCAAGAAGTGGTTGAGACCGTGCGCACCAACTATGTGGTACTCGCCACCGGAGGGGCCTCGAAAGTTTATCAATACACCTCCAATCCCGATGTGTCATCCGGTGATGGCATCGCCATGGCATGGCGCGCAGGTTGTCGTGTCGCCAACCTAGAATTTAATCAGTTTCATCCAACGTGTCTGTACCATCCAGACGCGCGCAACTTTTTGCTCACTGAAGCACTGCGCGGTGAAGGCGCTCACCTTAAACGCCCAGATGGCTCGCGCTTTATGGCGGAATTCGATTCACGCGGCGAGCTTGCCCCGCGTGATGTGGTTGCCCGTGCGATTGACTACGAAATGAAGCGCCTTGGCGCCGACTGTATGTATCTCGACATCAGCCACAAAGACCCTGAATTTGTGATCAAACACTTTCCCACCATCTACGAAAAGCTCAAGCAATACGGCATCGATCTGACTAAAGAGGCGATCCCTATTGTCCCAGCCGCCCACTATACTTGCGGTGGCGTGATGGTGGATAAAAACGGCACCACAGACTTACCCGGCTTATACGCCATTGGGGAAGTGAGCTACACCGGCTTGCATGGCGCGAACCGTATGGCATCTAACTCGCTACTCGAATGTGTGGTTTATGCATGGTCAGCCGCTGAGCATATTAAAGCACACTCAGGCCATATCGAGCCGCATACTGCGCTCCCCCCTTGGGATGAGAGCCAAGTAATTTGTTCCGACGAAGAAGTGGTGATCCAGCATAACTGGCATGAGTTACGCCTGTTTATGTGGGATTACATGGGCATTGTCCGCTCAACCAAACGGTTGGAGCGTGCGCTACGCCGTATCGAACTGCTCAAGCAAGAAACACATGAGTATTATGCTAATTTCCGGGTCTCAAACAATCTACTGGAGTTGCGTAACCTTTTACAGGTGGCAGAGCTCATGGTTCGTTGTGCCATGCAACGTAAAGAAAGCCGAGGCCTTCACTACACCATTGATTACCCTGAGCCTAACGAGCAATCCGGCCCTACCATATTAACGCCGGATCAGCCCTGTTAGCGGGTTTTGATTGCTCCCTCAGCCCTGAAATGAAGAAGGCCAGCCTCACGAGGCTGGCCTTTTTACTGGATATCATCGCGGTTATTCGCTTTTAAACTCGCTCACCGCACGCTCAAGGTGTGCGGCTTCTTCGGCCACCTTGTGTGCCGCTTCGCGGTTCTGGTTGGCGCGTTCAGTACTGTTTTGCGCAATATCTTGAATATTGTGCACGTTTTGATTGACTTCTTTTGCCACCGAGCTTTGCTGCTCGATCGCCGTGGCAATGTGGGTGCTCATATCCATGATGTTTTGCATATCTTCCATGATCTGCGAGAGCTCTTGCGAAGCCGCTTCCACCTTACCCACGGATGTTTCCCCGTCTTCTCGGCTTTGCTCCATGCGTTCGGACACCGACTGGGTTTGCTCTTGCAACGAGGTGATAATACCAGAAATTTCATCAGTCGATTCGCGAGTACGTGTCGCCAGCTGTCGCACCTCATCAGCGACCACCGCAAAACCACGCCCTTGCTCGCCGGCGCGCGCCGCTTCAATCGCCGCGTTAAGCGCCAGCAAGTTGGTTTGCTCGGAGATATCTTTAATCACGTCCAGCACCGAGCCAATGGTCTCAGACAGCTTACTCAGTTCAAGCACCTCGTTGCTGGTATTACTGAGGGTTTCTGCCAGTGTCATGATCATCGCTTTAGTGTCATCCACCACTTTTTGTCCGTTCTCCGCACGGCTTAAACTGGTGCGCGCATTCTCCGCAGCCTGATCGGTATTACCCGCAATATCGCGAATGGTGCTTTCCATCTCATTCATCGCAGTCGCGGCATGAGTGGTTTCATCTAACTGGGTAGCCATGGCGGCCCCAGTGGCTTCAGTACGGGATTCAACTTGCTCTGCACTTTGATTAAGCGCTTGTATGGCGCGACTCACATCCAAAACCATGGTTTGGATACTGCCGAGCATCTGGTTAACGTCTTTCGCCATGAGGGCAATCTCATCACGACCGTTTTCGTCAGCTCTCAAGGTCAGATCCCGCTGCTGTGTAATGGCGGCCATTTGCTCACTAAATCGGTAAATACGCTGTTGAATGCCACGGTTCATCCACAACGAAATCGCTGTCATCACCAGTGCCAGTATCACCACCACCGATCCGGTCATCATCACGGTCTGTCTTAAGGCTTGCGAAATGGCCTGCTCATACTCTTTACTGAGCACATCGAACATTTCCTCAACTTGGTGGGTTTTCCCCCGGATTTGCCCCAGTAGGCCTTTGTCTGCCGCTAGCCCTAATGTCTTTTTCTGCGCGACAATCTTGTCCACTTGCGCCTGATGCGCTTGAAATAAAGCGAGCAGGTCACCGCGAAGGTAATCTTCAAGCTCTTGCATTTGGCTTTGATATTCATCGATGTAGTCAAGGTTACTGCTTTGCACAAACAGTTTGGCATCTGCGGCTAATAAGCGGGCGCTACTCTCAAGCACAATGTCATTTTTGGTCGCTGCCACCATTTTCTTACTCGCGTTTTGCATCTGTCCTCGGATCCCCTGCTCAGGGGTTAACCCCAATGTTTGGTAACCCTTACCCAGATCGCGAAAGCCGTTGGCATACGCTGTCATTGCTCGCTGCACTTTATCAATGGTCGCAGTCTCTAGCCCCAACGAAGCACTGCGGGCGCGAAAATCACTCAGCAGCTGATCGAACGCGTCGACATTGTTATCAAAACGGGAGAGATATTTGGGGTCCATGCGCGCGAGAAAGTCTTTCTCATTGCGGCGTAGATTGAGCAAGATCACCTCAAGATCAGAGACCGTGGTTAGCTGACTGTGCATTTTTTGTAGCCGCGTTTCCGCTTTCCATGCAACGGCGGCAACCGCAAGTAGCGCCAACACCGACATCAAGGTGAGTGACAAGAGTTTTTGTTTAATATTCATAGCGACCCTACAGCGTTATCTGAGCAGAATGGATTGAACCCGTGTTCCTTGAATATCGGAGATAACGTGAAAAAGTAAAGCCACGCAATCGGTTTGTCACAAATATGTCACATGCTATCCCAGCCTTACTGACAGCAATGCCGATAAATCAGACGAAAATGATAGTCTGGAAGGCCATAACGCCAAATATAAAGGTATTGGGCATCCGCACGCGCGGAGAGCACCAGCAGCCATGGGGTCGCATAAACACAGGTCAGTTTTCGATACTGCCCATTAGGCATGACCGCCCAAGCGTCAGATGAAAAGCGAAAGGGGCCTTCGTTAGCGATGAGGTGCGCATGGAAGCGGAGCAAGTCTCGTACCGCCCAAACGGTTAGCACAGCACGAGCACTCAAAGGAAGGGAAACATGCGACACGGCCAGCCAAGCCACCATCGTTCCTAGCAAAAGCAGACAGACAGTGACATAACGCGGGCAATGTAGGTGACTATGTACGTAACTTACTGCGGTTATAAGCGACAACCTTATCGACAACAGATTTCATCTTCGGGTCGTCAGGTTTACCATGCCCCATCAGCCAGGCAAACAAGTCAGGATCCGCGCTTTCCAAAAATGCGACAAAATCCTGTTTTTCTTTTTCATTAAGCGTGTCGTAGCAGGCTTCAAAATACGGCATAACCAACACATCCAGTTCCAACATGCCGCGACGACATGCCCAACGAACCCGCGCTTTATCCTCGGTATTAACCATTGTTTACCTCTATCGATGATGTCAGTACTCGCATACTATCAATGCCGTTATCGGGCGACTACTTTTGCTGAGCAACAAACCACGAATCTGAGAGCTCTCTAGCGTTAATTCGGTTTATACAGCAATCCCCCGACAAGACAAAGGCTGACAAGCTTTATGCTCCCTATTAGTATACGGGGCAGAGTCTATGTTTTCTCAACAGAGAGCGTGAGTGTTATGAGTGAATGGTATCAAACCGTAGCCTTTGAGCCTGCGGATACACACCCCAGTGATCCACAACCTGAACTGGCGATGGTTGCCCTTGATAACTGGGCAATCACTAAAGTGAGCGGCAATGATACGAAAAGCTACTTACAAGGCCAGCTCACTTGCGATATTGCGAACCTCGCAGAAGATAAATCGACCCTCGCCGCCCATTGCGATCCAAAAGGTAAAGTTTGGTCAGTACTGCGTTTTTTCCATTACCAAGACGGGCTCGCCATGGTGCAACCGGCGTCGATTGAAGCCACCCAGCTTCAAGAAGTAAAAAAGTACGCCATTTTTTCCAAGATTGCGTTTGAAAAGGTCGATGCCGTGTTGCTCGGTGTCATTGGTACACAGGCAGACAAGGTAGTGGCTGATCACTTCGGCCCGCACGGTGACGTTCGCCAAGGGCAACAAGGCACCGCTGTATACATTGAACCACATCGCTGGTTACTGGTGGTTGACGCGGCCAAAGCCACAGAGCTTACCCATCAATACTCAGCCACATTGCTCACCCATGAGTATTGGGATAAGTGGGATATTGACGCGGCATTACCCCGCATCGAGCAAACGACCAGCGGTGAATTTATCCCGCAATCGCTAAATCTTCAGGCGCTGGACGCGATCAGTTTCACCAAAGGCTGTTATACCGGCCAAGAAACCGTGGCACGCGCCAAGTATCGAGGCATGAATAAGCGCGCCATGTACACGCTCAGCGGCCACGCCGAGCACACACCTGTTGCGGGCGACAAAATCGAACGTGCGGTGGGTGATAATTGGCGCGCAGGCGGGACAGTGATCGCTGGTTATCGCGATGCTAACGGCAATGCGAGCGTATTAGCCGTGCTGCCAAACAACTTGGACGACGACACCGCTTTCCGCCTTGCTGAGTCTCCTTCGTACGCATGGCAGCGTGAGCCACTTCCTTATTCACTTGAGGACGATGATTGAGCCGTGTACGCGGATCCTAATTGGCAAACCCCGGTGACTGCCGCGCTCGATAGCGCCCATATTCGCTACCAAATACTGTGGCAGTCACGCGCGACACAATCGATTGAGGAAACCGCGAAACAACGTGGTATTGATCCTTCTCAAATGCTCAAAACCATGGTGTTGCGTGATATGGGAGGGCGCTATGCAGTGGCTTGTGTCCCAGGCGATCAGCAAGTCAGCCCACCCAAAGTGCGCCAACGACTCGGCTGGCGACGGATGACACTTGCCAGTGCCCAACAAGTGCAAAGCACTACCGGCTACGCACGCGGTACTGTCGCGCCACTAGGGCTCTCACCAGATCTGGCCTTGGTCTTTGATGAGCAGATCTGGGACTATGAAACTGTCACTATTAGCAGCGGTGACCCCCATGCCGGATTATGGGTGCGCGTGAAGGATCTTCTCGCGCTTTGCCAGCCGCTGCGTGCCGAGATATGTCGTAATCGGGCAAATCAAATGAAGGAATGACCCAACGGATGGCACAAAAACACTGGCGGAAATACGATCTCAACTTGTTGGTGACCTTTGTCACTTTAATGGAAACACGCAGCGTGACTGGGGCTGCGCAGCGCCTATCTCTGGGTCAGTCAGCCATGAGCCATAGTTTGGCTCGTCTGCGTACCATGCTTGACGATCCCCTTTTTGAGCGGCGTGGACACCAAATGGTACCCACTGCTCGCGCACTGGATATCGCCCCTAAAATTGAGGCGCTACTCGACACCCTCGCCACGGACGTGCTGACCCCGCCCGCTTTTGAGCCTGTCCTGTTTGATGGTCAGATCCGCCTTGGGCTCACCGACTACGCTGAGCTTATCTTCGCCCCTGCACTGTTCGACACCCTCAACCAGCAACTTCCTTTAGCTCAACTTAGCTTGCGCCCGGTTGACCGTCGCCACTGTCTGGACGCGATTAAAAACGATGATGTCGACGCGGTGATCGGCGTGATCCCCGACAACACCGAGATTCTTGATAGTCAGGTATTATACCATGAGCAGCATGTGTGCTTATTTGATCCACACAGCACCGGGCTCGGCACACCCATCACCCTCGCCGATTTTGTCGCTACACCGCATGCACTGGTTAGCACATATGGCCAGCTCTCCAGCCCGATAGATGCGCGTTTGGCAGCACTCGGCTATCATCGACAAGTGGTGATGGGATCGCAGCGGTTTCTCACGGTGAGGCAACTGCTCAAAGGGCGACAGCTGCTTTGTACCGTCCCAGAGCTTATGGCGCGATTAGATACCTTTAACGATGCTAACCATCTGGCATTCAGCCCTCCCCCTATTGATGTTCCAGGGTTTGATATTGGCTTGGCATGGCGACATCAAGCGAGCGGTCACCCCAAAATGCAGTGGCTCATTGACCAGATAACCACCATTGTCGACAAGCGCGTCGCTTCCCTGAAAGCGTTATCTACCCAGCCTCACGCGCAAGAGGAAACCTAATGAACATCGTCTCTCTGTCGATCCTTAACCCTGCTTACGTTGCTCAACGGGTCAGTGAAACGTTCACGCACAGTGAGGGGGCCGACACCGGCGAAGTCATTCATCACTTGATCGATAAGCTGCTCGGTGAAACGCCTCGTGAAGACTGCCATGGCTGGGGGATGCTTGACGGTGAGCAGTTAGTGGGGGCTGTCTTTTTCTCACGATTGACCTACCCACATACGGACAAGATTGCACTGCTCTCTCCGATGGCTATTTACCCTGATTATCAGCGCCAAGGACATGGAAAAGCATTAATCAACGCTGGACTCGAACAGCTACGTACATTGGGTTATCAAGCGGTGGTGACCTATGGCGACCCCGCTTTCTACACTCAGCTTGGGTTTCACCCAGCCGATCATATCGAGGTGGTGCCACCACATACATTAAGCTACCCACACGGTTGGCTGGCCCAGTCGCTTACTGACAGTGACTTGCCGGCATTAGGCTCCAAACCGTGCTGCGTCGATGCCTTCAACCAGGCGGATTTATGGTAAGGATAAAGTGAATGTTTTTTTAGGCATTGTCATCACAGCGACATAAACCCACTTCACAATCGGTGCCGTTTTCACACCCCTACCGGGTGACAACCACCAATATTAGTAAGAAGAGGTTATGCGCGTTTTTAATCGCTATTCCCCCAAGCTTGTCGCCAAACATGTCACACGCTTATTCTCAGGGCGCCTATATATCGCCGGACGCGGTCGGTTTGATTTTAATAATGGTTGGTTAAGCGCCCCCGATCACGCCACTATCTGTCACTACCAAACCGTGAAGGAAGTTAACGGTTTGATTCGAGATGTGTATCAAGAAGGGCTGCGAGAACCAGAACAAGCTGACTCGTTGCGGACCACTTACTGACTTGGCCGCACAATACAAACAGGGGTCCGTTGGATGGGCCCCTGTTTGTTATCGGGAGCAAAAAGACACGGATAGCACAGGTGCTACCCCCTGACCGTTTTAGTCTGCGTCTTGATCGCCTAACGTTTCTTCATAGCTTTGCGCATCAAGCAGGCTATCGATTTCAGACTCATCTGTCGCTTGAATCTGGAACAACCAACCATCACCGTAGGGATCGCTGTTAACCAGTTCAGGGGCACTGTCTAACTCTTCATTGACGGCCACGACCTGACCAGAGATGGGCGCATAGATATCCGACGCCGCCTTTACCGACTCTGCGACCGCACAATCGTCACCCGCATCAAAAGTGTCATCTTCATCAGGCAAATCGATAAACACCATATCCCCCAGCAGCGCCTGGGCGTGGTCAGAAATGCCAATGGTAAATAGGCCTTCCCCTTCAGGGCGAACCCATTCGTGTGTCGCGGTAAATTTTAATTCAGATGGGATATCACTCATAATCTTGTTCCTTGTTACACCCAATGACAACTCACACCGTCAATCGGTACATTCAACATCTCTCACAACCTGATCGCATGCCGACTCGGCAATGGTCTTCGTGCTATTTAGCATATTCTCTGTTTTTCGCCAATTTCAGCCATCACGCAATCATCAAAAAGTGGTCGTGCGCGTCGTAGGCTTTGCCAGATCAGGCAGGTTCCCCTCCAACCCTAACGCCCGCGACATAAATGGCTGCTTGGCGCCAGGCAAATGATTGACGGCGCGCATGCCCACGCCACGGACGAGCTTTTTCATCGGATTATCGCCTGCGAACAAGCTGCGGAACCCTTGCATCGCCGCAATCATCTGCACCGCTTCCGCTTTACGCCAACGCTCATACTGGCGCAAACCGGCATAATGCCCGATGTCTTTCCCTTTATCGGCGAGTGAGGCCAATGTTTGCGCCAAGGCGGCCGCGTCGAGCATCCCTAAATTCACCCCTTGCCCAGCCAAAGGGTGGATGGTGTGCGCCGCATCACCGACTAAAGCCAGGCGCTCCGCCGCAAAGTGTTGAGCATAACGCATGGTAAGCGGGTAGCTGGCGCGCGGCCCTACCACCTCACAAAGGCCAAGTTGCGCATCAAACGCAGCGGTTAGGGCGCGGTTAAAAGACGCTGATTCCATCGCGACATAATCCGTCGCTTGTTCTGGGGGGATAGACCAAACAATCGAGCACAGATGCGAGTCGGAAAGCGGTAAGAATGCAAGCGGCCCGTCCGGCGTAAACACTTGACGCGCAACGCCCCGGTGCGGCTCCACCGTGCGCACCGTCGCCACCACCGCATTATGGCCATAGTCGCGCTGTACCAAGGGGAAATGTGCTTGCTCACGCACCCAAGAGCGCGCCCCATCGGCCCCCACGACCAGTTTCGCCGTCACACCGCCCCCAGATGCGAGCTGTAACCAAGTTTCGCTCTCTCCTTGTAGCATGGATTGGCATTGCTCCGGCATCAACACAGTCACATTGTCCTGCTTTTGTACTTTATCGAGCAAAGCCAACTGAATCACACGGTTTTCAACAATATGGCCGAGGTTTTGCTGGCCAAACGCCTGCGCGTCAAAGTGAATATCGGCAAAACTGTCTTTCTCCCACACCCGCATCTGCTGGTAACTGGCCGCGCGACGTGAGGCGATGCCCGGCCATACATCCAGGGTGCGCAGTATGTTCTCACTCGCTCGGCTCAACGCCGAGACGCGATTCTCTGGTATGTCGTTTAAGGTCGTTTCAGGCGATTTACCTTCTATCACCACCACCCGTAAATCCGTGTCGGCAAGGGAGGCGGCGAGTGTCAGCCCCACCATGCCGCCACCGACAATGGCCAAGTCGGCATTGATCATTTTCATCTCGGTTCTACCCATCCTATGGTGCGTTGCACAAGCGGTTGCTTCATACTCTCTAATGCTGACATCAGCCCTAACCCGGCATTACGTGCCCCCGCCAGAAGCGGACTATCATTGGAAAAGAGGTGAACCAACCCTGATGTCAATGCCACTGTGGCATCTCGGTCTGGTGTTCGTTGTTTGGCGTACGCCATCAATGTTGGCATTGCACCGATATCATCGCCACGCCTTGCCGCCTCCGTCAGCGTGTGCGCTAACGTCATTACATCTCGCAAGCCAAGGTTAAATCCTTGCCCGGCAATAGGGTGTAAGCTTTGTGCCGCATTACCCACCACGGCCACACGATGACTGACCGGACGAACCACTTGGTTAAGCGTCAATGGATACGCATGGCGCTCTCCAACATGCAGCAATTTGCCCAAACGCCAGCCAAACACCTGCTGCAGGCGCTGAAGAAAGGCGTCATCGCTGATTTGCATCAGCGCATCAGCTTGCTCCGCGGTGACACACCACACTAACGAACACCGTCCTTGCGACATGGGTAACAGCGCCACAGGGCCTGTTTGCGTGAAGCGCTCAAAGGCGTGTCCTTGATGAGGAAGTGCGGTCGAGACATTGGCAATCACCGCCACTTGGCCAAAATTGTGTTGCTTGCGTGGCATCTTCAACTGCGCGCAACAAGACGAGCGCCCACCGTCAGCCGCAATAAGTAACGAAGCGGTCAGTGACTCCCCCTGTTTTAATCTCACCGTTACCGCCGCCGGCGTTCGCTCAATCGCCATCACGGCATCTGGGCAAAACACATCGATCGCCTCGCGGTGTTGTAACTTTTGGTGAAGCACCGCACCGGCATCCGCTAACTCGATAACTTGGCCAAGATAAGGCACTCCCTGCGACTGTGCGTCAATATGGGTTTGTCCGGCGTGGCCACGATCAGACACATGAATGTGCTGAATCGGCGTGCCAAAAGGGGCGAGTGAGTCCCACAGCCCCAAGCTCGCAAAGGCTGCACAGCTGCCTTGTGCTAATGCGATACTGCGTGCATCGTAACCCGGGTGTTCGCGGTGATCGGGCACCATTGCCTCGACCACGGCAATACGCAGTGTGCCGCCACTCAATGTGTCTAAGGCCAATGCGGCAGTCGCACCGGCCATTGCGCCGCCTGCGATCACTATGTCATAGGCTTTCATCCCACTTTTACCTCACCCTGAGTCACTTAACGCCTCAATCTGAACGCGTCATTGAGATTAATGCAATGTTTTAGGCGTATCGTCACGGTCCGGACGCGCCCCAAGTTCTGCGTGCACCACCATGCTGCATACGCGTACATGCTCGACAACCTGCTCAAGTAATTCGGCTTGCTCTTGCATGTCGCCATCTTCATCGACACCCAGCTGCGCAACATCTTTGAGATCGCCCAATGCTTCTGTCACATCCTTAGATAAGGTACGCCCTTTGGTTCCGATCAGTCCCACCCCCGCTAAAAACGCGTTAATCCACTCCACCAGCGCTTCGGCACGGGCAACGACACCCGACTGCTCGTCGTCAGGGGCATAAATATCTAAATCAAGATCACTGCCGGTAAGCTGCGCTTTTAGCTGGTGATAGCTTTGCAAGGCAAGCGTCTTAGACTCTGTTGGCCACCCCATCCCTTGGTGGGTGTAATCATAAAGCATGGTTAACCAGCTACCATCTTCCAGCTCTAGTCCACCACTGAGCATGCCTGCGATTAAACCGTGCATCTCTGCAGGCGTCACCGCCAAACTGTCAGCCCTCAGTGTGTCTGCTGTTGTCGCATAAGCGGGTAAACGGGTATCAGTCACAATCTTGCCCCTTGCTGTGCCATCAAAATAAGAAGCACAGTCTAGCATTTCACACCATCAGGCTGAATCACCGCGATAAAAAACGGTATGATGCCCCACCACGCATGACTGATGACGCAAGACAGTGTATAAGTGCAGATGACGCCCTCACGATGACAAGGATCAACCCTGGCCGCGAGAAGCCACTGTCGCAAGCGAGCCGCCTCACATTTGTGTCTAAAAATGTGCGCCCTTGGTCGTGAAAAGGAGCAAACTTCACGACGCCTCTAGCGCTGCGCCCTAAGTACCGCTTTACCGAGACGCGATGTCGCTGTCGTGTTTTGGTCAAATTCCCTGCACCAGTAGCAGAGATGATTTTCGATGTAGTGTATTCACCAGAATAATTGCTAGAATAGCGCCATATTATTGTGTACTGGGCCCTCGACAAATCGGGCCGGATGAGGAGCCAGCGTGGGACTATGAGCACACAACCGGTTGAAATCAAAATTCTAGATCGTCTTGTTCGCGTCAATTGCCCACCTGGGCAAGAGCAAGCGCTTAAAGATGCAGCAAGCGAGTTCGATCAACGGTTGCATCGGCTGGCTGAGCGCACTAAAGTAAGCAATACAGAGCAGCTAATTGCCATTGCCGCTCTCAATGTTTGCCACGAATTAAATGATGCCAAACAGTCGTTAGAGACATTGCAAGATCAGGTCACGCAACGGACCGCCCTGATGACGTCACAACTAGACAAAGCAATGGCAGCGCAAGGAACGCAAGAATAACCCAATTCCCTGGGGTGTTTGTCAGCGGATCTACGTCCCTGAGCCGATAAGCAAAACTAAGGGTGCGTTGTTATAGGCTACTGAGCAAGCTCGGCATGCACCGAGAAGCCTACGGCTTATACTACCCACCCGCCTTGAACCAGCGGGTTCAAGGGCCATCGATCCCAACGGCACCCCGGGGTCCTCTTCTCTACCCTTCGGCTAGCATCAAGGACAGTTATGCAGCCTAGACAACAAATACGACACGCTATTCGCGAAGCACGTCGTCAGCTTTCTCCAGAGCAACAAACGTTCGCCGCAGACGCGGTTGCCAAACGATTTACGGCGCTTGCTGATGTTGAGCAAGCCAAGAACATCGCCCTGTACCTCTCATTTGATGGCGAGCTAGATACAACGCCTGTCATTGAGGCGTGCTGGAAAGCGAACAAAAATGTCTACTTGCCCGTCATTCATCCCTTTAGCCGTGGTCACTTACTGTTTCTTCACTACACCCCGACCACCCCAATGCGGGTTAATGGTTATGGTATTGCCGAGCCGACACTCAATATCAATGCGTTAATCCCAACTGCAAAGCTGGACGTGATTGCGACGCCGCTGGTGGCGTTTGACGCAAAAGGACAACGCCTAGGTATGGGAGGCGGCTATTACGATCGCACGCTCGGCTTATGTGCGCCTGATGCGGTTGCGGTTGGGCTCGCTCATGACTGCCAGCAATGGCCAGCGTTACCTACCGAACAGTGGGATGTGCCTTTGCCACATATTTTGACCCCCAGCCAACATTGGCAGTGGCCGACGCGTATTTCGCGACCTAAACCCTGACGCCATCTATTGGCTTCGCTATAATCACGCCCATTCCCCTAGATTCAGGAGTTATCATGACCCAAGACGAAAAGAAAAAAGCCACGGGCGAAGCCGCGGTGGAATATGTCAAGCCGGGCAGTATTATCGGCGTGGGAACCGGTTCTACCGTTAATTACTTTATTGATGCCCTTGCGCCCATTAAAGAGCACATCAAAGGCGCGGTCTCTAGTTCAGAAGCCTCCACCGAGCGACTAAAAGCGTTGGGCATTGAGGTACTCGATGCCAATGAAGTGGCAAGCTTAGACATCTATGTGGATGGTGCGGATGAAATTAACGCGCGTCATCATATGATTAAAGGCGGTGGTGCTGCCTTGACGCGTGAGAAAATCGTCGCGGCGATCGCAGATAAGTTTGTGTGTATTATCGACGACACCAAACATGTGGATGTACTGGGTGAGTTTCCACTTCCCGTTGAAGTGATCCCCATGGCACGCTCTTATGTCGCGCGTGAATTACTCAAACTAGGGGGCGACCCGTGTTACCGTCAAGGGGTGATCACGGACAATGGCAACGTGATCCTCGACGTACACAATATGAAAATCCAAGATCCCAAAGGATTAGAAGATGCCATCAATGCCATTCCTGGCGTCGTCACCGTTGGACTGTTTGCCAATCGCGGCGCAGATATTGTGTTAACCGGTACCGACACCGGTGTGAAAAAAGTAGCAAACTGAGTGCATAATACCGCAAATCAGAGGCTTATACGCGGTGGTGAGTAACCAGAAAAGCCAAACGTTTGCGTTAAGTGTAATCAATAAGTTAAAAGCACCTTTTTTAAGGTGCTTTTTTTATGGCCTAGAACGGATAATTCTTACCCCTTATGTGAATTTTTGTTATCTTGGTCACTGTTCTGATACCGGCACATCGCATGCCCAGCGGTCTTTTGACGTAAAAGATCAACCTAATGACCAGGTCAATCAACCGCATCTCCTCGTCGCCATCGTGCGCGGGAATAAGGTACGATGCGCCCCGGCACTCAGGCGCAACATTGCTACCATTATTGTTTCTAAGGAAGAGAACAGCCCGCATGTCACACTATTCACTGGACAAGAATAAAATCAAAATCCTATTACTCGAAGGCGTCCACCCCACTGCTGTTGAAGCCTTCAAGCAGGCCGGATATACCAACATCGAGTACCATAAAGGCTCACTCACCGGTGAGGATCTCGAAGAAGCTATCCAAGATGCACACTTTGTGGGACTACGCTCTCGCACCCAGTTAACGGAAGCCGTCTTTGCAAAAGCGAAAAAGTTGGTCGCGGTTGGCTGTTTTTGTATCGGCACCAATCAAGTGGACCTCGATGCGGCGGCCAAGCGCGGGATCCCCGTTTTTAACGCACCTTTCTCCAACACCCGCAGTGTCGCAGAGCTGGTTTTAGGTGAGATCCTACTGCTCCTGCGCGGGATCCCCGAAAAAAATGCCAAAGCGCATCGCGGTGAATGGCAAAAATCCGCTGATCGCTCCTTTGAGGCTCGCGGTAAGGTGCTCGGCATTATTGGCTATGGCCACATCGGCACCCAGCTAAGTATCTTGGCAGAAAACTTGGGGATGCGAGTGTATTACTACGATGTTGATAACAAGCTCTCGTTAGGGAACGCCATTCAAGTCAACTCGCTCACAGAACTGCTTAATCGCAGTGATATTGTCTCGCTTCATGTCCCCGAGACGCCAAGCACGCAGAATATGATTGATGCTGAGGCCTTTGCCCGCATGAAACCAGGGGCGATCTTTATTAATGCCTCACGCGGTACGGTGGTCGATATCGATGCTTTATGCGGCGCGCTAGAAAGCAAGCATTTGGCTGGGGCGGCAATCGATGTTTTCCCCGTTGAGCCAAAAACCAATAAAGACGCATTTAGCTCTCCGCTACAAGCGTTTGATAATGCGTTACTCACACCACACATTGGTGGCTCAACCCAAGAAGCACAGGAAAACATCGGCCTGGAAGTAGCCGGTAAGCTGGTGAAGTATTCTGACAATGGCTCGACGCTGTCGTGCGTCAACTTCCCTGAAGTGTCATTGCCAGAACATCAAGGCCGCTCGCGCTTACTGCATATACACGCCAACCGACCTGGGGTGCTGACCAAAATCAACACCACCTTTGCCGACGAAGGTGTCAATATCGCCGCACAGTACTTACAAACATCGTCGCAAATTGGTTATGTGGTGATTGATGTTGAAGACAGTGATCATGCCTACAAGGCACTGAAAAAGCTTAAAGCGATCGAAGGCACCATCCGCGCGCGGATATTGCACTGATTCGAGCCAGAAATGAAAAAAGCCCCTGTTGGGGCTTTTTCGAATTGTTCGCGTTTTATCACTGGCGCCGCTTATTGCTCGTCGCGCAGAAATACCAGCTCATTGCCTTTCGAGTCGGCTTCACTAAAGTAATAGCCTGCCACATTAAACGCTTTAATGTCCGCCACTGAGCTCGCGCGCTTATCAATCAAATACCGCGCCATCATGCCACGGGCTTTTTTGGCATAGAAGCTAATCACCTTGTATTGACCGTTTTTATAATCTTTAAACACCGGGGTGATGATGTCGCCTTTAAGCACCTTCTTGTTGACCGCTTTAAAGTATTCATTGGAGGCAAGGTTGACTAATAGCTCACTGCCCTGTGCCGCCAAGTCATCATTCAGTGCCTCTGTGATGATATCGCCCCAGAACTGATATAAGTTGTCGCCTCGTGGTGTCGACAACTTGGTCCCCATTTCCAACCGGTACGGTTGCATCAGATCGAGCGGCCGCAATAGCCCATACAAGCCTGATAACATACGAAAATGATCTTGTGCCCAATCAAAATCTTGCTCGGACATCGAATTGGCATCTAACCCTGTGTACACATCCCCTTTAAATGCAAGCGCCGCAGGTCGTGCATTATCTGGGGTAAAAGAAGGAGACCATTCAGAAAAACGCACAGCATTAAGACTGGCGATTTTATCACTGACTTTCATAAGCGAGGCAATGTCTGCCGGTGTAAGCTGACGGCAAACCTTAATCAACGCCTCTGAGTGTTCAGTAAGCTGAGGTTGGGTATAACGGTCTGTCGGCAATGGCGTTTCATAATCCAAGGTTTTTGCAGGAGAAACCACTATCAGCATGTTGCTCGCCCTTTTGTTATTTATCTTTTGCTAAGCCTATCATTCCCGCATAAAAAAACCACCGCCCGCCACCACACATCATGCGTATCAGTGACTAACGTCTGGGGAGCGGCCACGCCTTATCGTCAAGCTGACTGTGCAGCTCGGGAAAGCGGCGACTGTCGAACACAGGTACCCGCCCCAATGAGCGCTGAGTGTGATAGTCCTCTGCCAGCCGCTTGACGATGCCCGAAAGTAAAAAAATCGCAATCATGTTTACCAACGCCATCATTCCCATAGACGCATCCGCGAGAGTCCAAACCAGCGGCAGTTCCGCCAGCGCCCCAAACATGACCATACCCAAGACTAAAGCACGGAAGTACGGCAATGCCGGACGACACCGATGATTGATAAACAACAGATTGGTTTCTGCATACGAATAATTGGCAATGATCGAGGTAAAAGCGAAAAAGAAAATGGCGACCGCCACAAACTGCTCGCCCCATTCCCCAACTTGTGCGCTTAACGCCCGCTGAGTCAACTCAACCCCCGTGATTTCGCCGCCGGGAATGTACTCACCTGATAGCAGAATAATCGCCACGGTAGCAGTGCAGATCACCAAGGTATCCACAAACACGCCAAGCATTTGCACGTACCCCTGAGAAACAGGATGAGGAGGATAAGGCGTCGCTGAAGCCGCCGCATTAGGCGCTGAGCCCATGCCTGCTTCGTTAGAGAATAATCCGCGTTTAATCCCCTGAATCATGCCTTGTGCCAAGGTGTAGCCCAAAGCGCCTGATGCCGCTTCGTGGAGACCGAATGCACTTTCTATGATCAAAGAAAATACCGCTGGCACTTTATCAAGATGGGTTAACACCACATACAAAGACAAGGACAAATATAACAGCGCCATCACGGGCACAATCACTTCTGCCGTACGCGCTATCTGACGTAAGCCACCATAAATGATTAACCCGCTAACCAGCACCAACCCCGCGCCGACATAGGCCGGTGGCCATGAAAATGCCACTTGTGCCGCTTGTGAGATAGAGTTGGCTTGAACCGAATTAAACACTAGCCCAAATGCCAAAATCAGTAATAGGGAGAAGAGTACCCCCATCCAACGCATTCCTAGGCCATGTTCCATGTAATAGGCAGGACCACCGCGAAAATAGCCGTCCGGATCCCGTACCTTATACACTTGCGCCAGCGTACTCTCTGCAAAGGCCGTGGCCATGCCGAGAAATGCCATTAGCCACATCCAAAAGATTGCCCCCGGGCCACCTAATGACAGAGCGACCGCCACCCCGGCCATGTTGCCCGTCCCTACTCGCGCGGCGAGCCCGGTACACAAGGCTTGGAAAGAGGAAATGCTGCTCCCCTCACGGCGTCGGCTATGACGCATGACAGAAAACATATGAGAAAAGTGACGAAACTGAATGCCGCCTAATTTTAAGGTAAAAAAGATCCCGCCACCGATGAGCACATAAATGAGCACCGACCCCCAAATCAGATCATTAATAAAAGTGAGTAGGCTCAATGGACTGTCCCTCGTCGTGATTAAGTAAGGATAATGATCAATGCGGCGCAATCTTCGCGTGAACCACCTTCTAGGTCAATTCAAACCCATCACGGCTGGGGCAACAGTCACTCATTTTAAAAATCAGTGATTGCGGTCTCATAAAAACTTCATCGGACTGCCACAAATGAGAAATACTTCAATTTTACGTTAGGGGTAGCTGTGGTATTTAAAATCTGACCGCAAGGTGAAAAAGAGGTGACTATGGAAAACATTGCCTTTAACGATCTGTTCGAGCAAGACAAGCCACAACGCAACGGACGCGCGAAACCAGTCAAACGTAAATGGAGAGAAATTGAAGCGCTGAAAGACAAACAGCGGCTAAAAAAAGAATTGGAAGAAATCGATATTTTTGGCGATTTCTCTCAACTGGACCTCGATTAACTCACCCTCAACATAGGATTGCTAAAAGGTGCTCACCGAGCACCTTTTTTTCATCGCTCCTCAGCGACTGAGCCTACTCCGCCTCGAGATAAGGCTGCCAATCAATGGGCGTCTTCCCTTGCGCCTGAAGCAACGCATTGGTTTGTGAAAAGTGCTGACAACCAAAAAAGCCACGATGCGCTGACAGCGGTGACGGGTGAGGCGCGGTGAGCACATGGTGGCGCTGACGATCGATCGCTTTACCTTTTTTCTGGGCGTGCGCGCCCCATAATAAGAACACCACGCCTTGGCACTGCTGGTTTACCGCATCGATGACACGATCAGTAAAGGTTTCCCAACCCAGTTTGGCGTGTGAGTGCGCTTTTCCTTGCTCAACGGTGAGCACAGTATTAAGCAACAACACACCTTGTTCCGCCCAGCTTTTCAAGTAACCGTGAGAAGGTGGCGTAAAGCCTTCAATATCGGTGGCAAGCTCCTTGTAGATATTGACCAATGACGGTGGTGTTTTCACACCCGGCCGCACAGAAAAGCACAGCCCGTGCGCTTGGTTCGGCCCGTGATAAGGATCTTGACCCAGAATCACGACTTTCACCTCGCCCAACTCGGTGTAACGAAAGGCATTAAACACATCTTCCTTCGGAGGAAAAACCGTCACCCCCTTGGCACGTGCTTGTTCAACATAGGCAAGGGTTTCTCGGAAATACGCTTGTTGTTTCTCATCAGCCAATACTTGCTGCCACGTTTGCGCCTGAGTCATGGTTGCTCCTTTTGATTATATTGGCGCTATTCTAACGAGGCAGCATGGCAAAATCAGTGTGTGCAACGATCTTTTGTTCGTTCGGTGTGTGAGTGGTAATGACGCTGACAGCGGCCTTGTACCGCGCGGTTAGGGGTCGGTAAGCTCGCACGCGTCATGGTTGGCTTAATCATGGGGCATTCCTCATCATTGTGGATTCATCATTAGCAATGAAATTTTAATGCCAACTTTATAAAAGCAACAAATTCATGGTGTTAGCCTATAAGCTGATCAGCCTAAGTCACACAATGAGCACAAGTGGTGCAAATTTGCCTCTTTTTTGCGCACACTTGTTTGCGCACACACCACTTTCATTTGTAATTTAATTACTACACTTTAAATCAAAAAATCCCCGTAAGACTCGCGGTGCGGAAGCGGCCGTGCTACAGCCCTCACTGTAGTTCAAAAAAGATTGATATAAGATAAATATCATAATGTTAATTATGAGGTAAACTTGATTTATGTCAATAAAACCCCACTCTTTAAAGGGTATATATAGGCACTCTAAATGATGAAATCTTACATCATAAAAGTCACTATCATAAAAGGGGATAGGCCATGATCACTGGTATTCAAGTAACCTCAGCGGCCAATGATGAACTCGTTAATTCTATTTGGTTGATTGATAAAGACACCGATCAAGCGCGTTGTGTTTGTGCTAAACAAGGCTTTGAAGCGGATCAGGAAGTTGCCCTATCTTCTTTGGGTGAATTCGATTACCGCGAGGTGAATATCGAGACACAAGCGGTCAACGAAGGCGGCCAGCATCTTAACGTCAACGTATTGAAGCGTGAAACGCTGGAAGATGCAGCAAAGCACCCAGAGAAATACCCACAGCTGACCATTCGCGTCTCCGGTTATGCGGTACGTTTTAACTCACTGACGCCTGAACAGCAGCGCGACGTCATTACACGTACCTTTACCAGCTCACTATAAGCGCATTGCTTTTCGCAAGAGCGCTTACACTGAAACAGCCCGCTATCGCGGGCTGTTTTTTCAGGCATAGGCTGGAGTGCGTTGCTTCTACCCGTTAGCCATTAATGTCTAATAGGTAGTCTCGTAGCACTTGGAAATCCGCCTCTTGCTCACGAGAAAGCAGCGTCATTTTCGCGTGTTTCGCGAGCGGCCCAGGCAGGGGGATATCTTTATCCAAAATGGCATCCACCGACTCTTTAAATTTCGCCGGGTGGGCGGTGCACAAGAAGATCCCCTCTTCTCCTGGTTCAAGCTGCTCAGCCAGCAGACGGTAAGCAATCGCACCATGCGGTTCACACAAATAGCCCGCGTGAGAGAGCGATTTTAAGCTCTCAGCCGTTTCCTCATCGTCAGCACGCCCTGAGGCAAGTTCACTCAACGTCCACTGCTCTCGGCGGAAAAGCTCTTCGATACGTGGCCAGTTGTTAGGCTGACTCACGTCCATGGCATTGGATAAGGTAGCGACCGTCTGCTGCGGAGACCATTCCCCCGAGTCCAAATAGCGCGGTACCGTGTCATTGGCATTGGTTCCCGCAATAAAGCGCTTAATCGGCAGTCCCATCGCTTTAGCAAGCAAACCGGCCGTGAGGTTACCAAAGTTACCACTTGGCACCGATATCACCACCTGATCGCGTTTATGCGCAGGAAGCTGCGCCACCGCCTCGAAGTAGTAACAAATCTGGGCCATTAAGCGGCTAATGTTGATGGAGTTAGCCGAGTTAAGACCAATGGCCTGACGAAGCTCGCTATCATCAAAGGCTTGCTTGACCATGCTTTGACAATCGTCAAAGGTGCCATTAATCGCGACCGTATGGATATTGCCGCCGAGTGTGCAAAAGAGTTTTTCCTGCAGCGGGCTGATTTTGCCTTTCGGGTACAAGATGACGACATCGATATTATCAATACCGTAGAACGCATGGGCAACAGCCGCCCCGGTATCCCCAGATGTTGCCGTGAGGATGGTGATCTTTTTGCCATCAGAGACCGCTGCCAGCGACTGCGCCATAAAACGGCCACCAAAGTCTTTAAAGGCGAGCGTCGGGCCATGGAAAAGCTCTAGCGCGTGAATATTATCTTTCACCTGGGTAAGCGGTGCGGCAAAGCTAAATGCGTTTTTAACCAGTTCACTCACTTGCTGTTTAGGCAGCTCATCGCCAATTAATGCAGATAAAATTTCGCTACTGCGCGCCACCAAAGGCATGGCCAGTAATGCCTCGATGTCGTCGAAGTGGGGCAAGCTCTCGGGAAAAAAGAGCCCTTGGCCACGACCTAAACCTTGCTGGACCGCCTGAGAGAATGACACGGTTTCACTGTGATCTTTGATGTTATAAAGCTTCATGCCTGACTTCCTATTTCTTTCGCGCCCTGTCCATCAATGCGACATACATGAACAAAGCCATCATCATTTTGTATATAGTGCTCGCGTAACCATTGCGCGACACGCTCTGCCACCTGTCTATCGTCACAAATGCTAAATAGGGTTGGCCCTGAACCGGAAATCCCCGTCGCCAATGCGCCACAACTGGCGGCATACTCGCGCGCTTCAACAAACCCCGGCAGCAGTTTTTGTCGGTACGGTTCAGCAATCACATCGCAAATTAAACTCGCCGCGAGCTTAGGCTGTTGCGTGTGACACGCATGAATAAAGCCGCCGAGATAGCGCCCATGGGCGATCACATCTTGCCGGCGATACTGGGCGGGCAAGATGGTGCGTGCTTCTGCCGTCGACACCTTGATGCCCGGATACGCCATCACCCAATACCAGTTTTCAAAGTGTGGCACCGCTTGACTGATTACCCCTTGGCTTTCCAGCATGAGCTGCACGCCACCAAGATAACAAGGCGCGACATTGTCATAATGTAAGCTACCGGAGATGGACGCTTCCATCTCTCCCATCAGCGCTAACATGCGAGTCTCATCGAGCGCATGGTCATGAAAGCGATTCAACGCATCGAGCGCGGCGACAATCGAGCATGCACTAGAGCCAAGTCCTGACCCAATAGGCATATTCTTTTCAAGCACCATCGCCACCGGCTTCACCGTCAAGTCATGGCTTTTAAGCGCCTCGGCATAGGCCAAGTACGCCTGATAAACGATATTATCCTGCTGATTAGCGGGTAGCTTATCGATAAAGCGGCCTTGGCAGCGCAATGAAAAAGCGTGGTTTCCACCGTCTGCCACTTCCACCACATCGCCCAGTAAACTACCGTCGACAGGACTCACCGCTGCCCCTAAGACATCGAATCCCACACTGACATTACCAATCGATGCAGGTGCATAAACACGGACTGCCATAACTAGACTCCTAACTTCCAACCCAGTGTACGCATTAAGTCCGCAAACACCCCGGCGGCGGTCACTGCGGTTCCCGCGCCATAGCCTCGCAGCACCAAAGGAATCGGCTGATAGTACCGGCTATAAAAAGCCAATGCGTTCTCACCCTCTTTGATTTTGTTCATGGGGTCATCGTCAGATACCGCTTGGATTTTGACGAAACAGCGTCCGTCTTCGATACCACCAATATAACGCAATACTTTGCCTTCTTTGGCGGCAGCCTCGGACCATTGTTTAAAATATTCATCGGCTTGCGGCAAACGCGTCATAAAGGTTTCCACATCACCGGACTGATCAAAGCCAGGCGGAAGCGCAGGTTCGACCTCAACATCATCAAGCTCAAGCTCCATGCCAGCTTCACGTGCCAGAATCAACAGCTTACGTGCCACGTCCATGCCCGACAGATCGTCACGCGGATCCGGCTCAGTAAAACCGTTTTCACGCGCGACCTTGGTCGCCTCACTAAAGCTGGCGCCGTCATCTAACTTGCCGAAAATGTGGGAAAGCGATCCCGATAAGATCCCAGAAAAGCGTGACAGCTCATCCCCTGCCGCAATCAAGTTTTGCAGGTTTTCAATCACCGGCAGGCCTGCGCCCACTGTGGTCTCATACATAAATTTGCGGTGCGTCGCGCGGGCCGCCTGACGCAACTGGTGATAGTAAGCCATGCTGCTGGTATTGGCTTTCTTATTAGGGGTAATCACGTGAAAGCCTGCACGCAAGAAATCAGCATATTGATCGGCGACCTGCTGATCGGCGGTGCAATCGATCAACACAGGGTTAATGATATGATTACGCTGAACGAGCTGGATCATCCCCGCTAAGCTGAACGTAGACAGGTGGTTGGGGAGTTCATCACGCCAGCTATTTAGATCAATGCCTTGGCTGTTAAGCCACATCCCTTTGCTGTTCGCTAAGCCACAGACCCGCATCACAATGCCTTGTTGCTGGAGCTTGGCTTGTTGGCGGCGGATTTGCTCAATCAGCTCACCCCCCACACCACCGACACCGACGATAAACACATCCAAATGATGCTGGCTATTAAATAAGTTCTCATGACAGGCTTTAACCGCCTCAGAGACTCGCTCTGAAGGCACCACCGCAGAAATAGCGCGTTCCGATGAACCTTGAGCAATCGCAACGATATTAACATTGACTTCTGCCAACGAGGTGAAAAAGCGCGAGGCAACACCTTTCGACGTGCGCATGCCATCGCCCACCAAAGAGACAATCGACAAATTATCCATAAACTCGACAGGCTCGAGCAGACCATCTTTCAATTCAAGCTCAAAATGGTTACTCAGCACCTTGTCGGCTTTTTCTTTGTCCTGGCTTTGAATACAAAAACTGATGCTGTACTCAGAAGAGGATTGGGTAATCAACACAATCGACACCCCCGCCGATGACATCGCACCAAATACGCGTGATGCCATCCCTACCATGCCTTTCATACCCGGGCCTGATAGGTTGACCATGCTCAAGTCGCTTAAGGTGGTAATGCCTTTAATCGCAAGCTTGTCCTCCCCGCTATCCTCACCAATTAAGGTGCCTTCTGCTTGCGGGTTCGCCGCGTTTTTAATTAAACAAGGGATATGAAAGCGCGCAATCGGTGCGATGGTTTTGGGGTGTAACACTTTCGCGCCAAAGTAAGACAGCTCCATCGCTTCTTGATAGCTCAGCGATTTTAGCAAGCGCGCATCCGGTACGAGGCGAGGGTCACAGTTGTACACCCCATCGACATCTGTCCAAATCTCGCAACACTCGGCACGTACACACGCCGCGAGTACCGCGGCAGAGTAGTCTGAGCCATTCCGTCCTAGGGTCACCAGCTCGCCATTTTCATTCCCCGCCATAAACCCTGGCATTAGACCAATGTGTTTCGCCGGGATGGGCGATTGTTTGAAGCGTTGCGATGAGACTTCGATGTCGACTTCAGCACTTAAGTGACTGCCCGACGCGGCAAAGTATTCCACCGGGTCAACATCGAACACCGCGTACCCACGCGCCTCGAGTAGTGCATGCATCGCTGCGACCGACAAACGCTCACCTTTACTGACGACACGTGCGTAGGTGCTATCTGGGCATAAGCCCAATAAGCTCATGCCATGCACATATTGGCGAAGCTGGCCGAGACTGCGCGTTAATTTATCGAAAAGTGGCTGAGTATCGAGGTTGGGTTGACGCTCCGCTAGGCCATGAAACAAGCCGACGAAAAGCTGCTCTAGCTCTTTAAGCGGCAATTCCGCTTCACCATGTTTGACCGTGTTCTCAACCACTGAAACGAGGATGTTTGTCACCTTCGCTGGGGCGGATAACACGGCAGACACCTCGCTCTGCCCCTGGTTACTGACAATGATATCGGCAGCGCGACTGAAGCGCTCAGCATCGGCCAGCGACGTGCCACCAAATTTTAAAACTCGCATCCGTTTGGGACCTCTCTTTTAAGATAAAAAAAAGCCCGTACCTGGGAAGGTACGGGCTTTTTTGGAAATTCTGTGCGTATCAGCCCGCACCAACACATGATGTGCCAGTAATAATAATGGTGGTTGTGGTGGTCTGGGTGCTGATCGTTAGTTGCATGTGTGTTGCGTATATCATTTGTTTTGTTTGATTCTCTCTAGGTGTATCGAATCATGTTGCTTAGGTCAACAAAAAAGTGATCCTGATTGCTTTTTCAACAAAACTCTGCGAGCTTGAACAAGGGAGCAACCAGATCGCAAGGAGCGCGAATGACCCAAGAAGCGATGGCCCAATTAGTCGCCAATACCATACTACAAGGCTCGGATGCTATGTATGGCCGGTTTCTCGATGTCACCTCCGGTGCGCAGGAGCGCTTTGAGCAACAAGACTGGAAAAGTGTTCAACAAGCGCTTAAAACGCGTATTCAGTTCTACGACCATCATGTTGGTTTGGTCAGTCAACAACTAGGAGCCATGCTCGGCAAAGCGCACGCCACACGCTCCTTTTTGATGGCAGTCAAAGCGGCTTATGTCACCTTGCTTGATGACTACCCGCGTTACGATATCGCCGAGAGTTTCTTTAACTCTGTGTATTGCCGGATCTTTGAACACCGCAATATCCGTCGCGATAAGCTGTTCGTGCAAAGCTCCCAAGGGGGACGGATCCCCAAATATCCAACCCCTTTATTAAGACGCTTCCAATCGCAAGCCGGCATTTACGCCACCTTAGAGCGGATGCTCGATAGCACCCCGTTTACCCCACCTTGGCGGGATAAAAGCGGCGATCTCAAACGTGTGACACAAACACTCCAAGCGCGGTTTGGCCCGCAACTTACCATGAGCTTTACCCTCGAAATGGTTCGTCAGCCTTTTTTCCGTAATAAAGGCGCTTACCTTATCGGCCGACTCGATATGGCTAACCAGCGCCGGCCTTTGGTGCTGCCGCTCGCGATCTCCGAGCAAGGGGAGCTGTACATCGACGCCTGTATTACCGACAGTGATGATGTCAGCATCGTGTTTGGTTTTGCCCGCTCGTACTTCATGGTCTACGCCCCTGTGCCGGCGGCGTTGGTGGACTTCCTTAACCAGCTGATGCCCAACAAAACGCCCGCCGAGCTCTACACCGCGATTGGCTGCCAGAAGCACGGAAAAACCGAGTTATACCGCGAGTTTCTTTACCACCTGGATAACTCGGATGACTTGTTTGATATCGCGCCTGGGGTCAAAGGAATGGTGATGTCAGTATTTACTCTGCCTTCCTATGGGTTTGTGTTTAAGATCATCAAAGACAAGTTTGCTCCGCAAAAACAAATGACCCACGCCCAAGTAAGGGAAAAGTACCGCCTGGTTAAAGAACACGATCGGGTTGGACGCATGGCCGATACTCAAGAATACCGTAACTTTATTTTTCCCCGTGACCGCTTTAGTGACGCCTTAATTGATGAACTCCTCGAGGTTGCCCCCTCCTGCGTTAACGTCACCGACAACGAAGTGCGCATTCGCCATCTCTACATGGAAAGGCGCATGATCCCGTTAAATATTTATCTCGAACAAGCCGAGCCGGACGCGATCACCCAAGCCGTACAAGAATATGGCGATGCACTCAAAGAATTAGCCGCCGCCAACATCTTTGCCGGCGATATGCTGTTTAAAAACTTTGGGGTCAGTCGTCACAATCGGGTCATTTTCTATGATTACGATGAGATAGCGTATCTCACTGAGGTAAACTTTCGCCATATTCCGCCACCTCGCTACCCAGAAGATGAACTGGCTGCAGAGCCTTGGTACAGCGTGGGCGAAAATGACGTATTCCCAGAAGAATTTCGCACATTTTTACTGGTTAATCGTACCGTTGCCGACGAGTTTGATCGCCTCCACCCAGAGCTGTTTGAAGCTGGTTATTGGCAGCAACTGCAAAGCCAGGTAAAGGCCGGGCATTTTCATGATGTGCGTCCCTACAGTGAAGAAAACCGGTTAGGACACGCGACGCTCTCACCAAAAACGGCCTAATATTTGCTCAGTCATCATGTGTTAACCGCACACTGGCGATTTACCGCCTTTTTGCGCCAATAAAGTGGCAAATCGTCAATATATTGGCAGTTTAGTCTATCGACCGTTATCGGCACGCGTGAGGAGAGAGACAAAATTCGGCAGTAGTATCTATTTTTTGTCTACACTGATCGCAACGCATCAGCGTCTTCTAAGACTGAGCTAAGCCTAAAAAGAACAATGAGGCACAGGATTTGAGTATAAAACAACTAGGACTGTTGACCCTCGTCTTACAAGCTGTGGCAGCGCCTGCGTGGGGCCAACCGTTAACTTGGCAAACGCTGCCAGCTGGGACAGCTGATCATTTTTTTATTCAGTCTATCCCATCAGCCACACAAGGTTTTGACAGTTGGACCATTCAGTCAGGCTATCGTTACCCACTCAGTAATGTATCTGTTTATATGGGCACGCAACTGAAAAGCGAAAACGACCAACACACCACGCAACAAGGGTTGTTAAGCGGGATTGAATACCGTTTTACCGACAAGCTGCGTCTTTCGAGCCAAATTAGCCGCGATAATGACGATACCCTGATCAATCAGTGGGGCGTCAGCAGTCGCTACCAGTTGAGTGAGTCAATTGATGTGAATGCCGGGCTAGATGTCGAGTTTCGTCCCGAAACCTCCCCCGAATCGATTTATCAACTCGGGGTTGGGTTGCACTTTTAACCCGCCGCCCAGATTAACTGATCAGTGGCTCTTCACACACAATCACGCCATTTAGATCGGCATACAGATAATCACCTGCCGTCACAGACACGCCGTTTAACGCTAACGCGACATCCACATCGCCCTGATCGCGTTTTTGCGTTTTAATCGGACAGACACCCAGAGCCTTAATACCGATAGGCAAGGTCGCTAGCGTCGCCGCATCGCGAACCGGCCCAACGATGACGACGCCTGCCCACCCATTATCAACAGCGCTTTGTGCGATAAGATCGCCCAGCAAGGCTCTATCCATCGCACCAGAACCATCCACCACCAGCACCTGGCCCTCACCTGGGGTAGCCAGCATCGCCTTCACTTTGGAATTATCGTGATAGCAACGTACTGTACGAACTCGGCCTTCAAAGCAGCAATGAGCGCCATAGTTCTGCCACTGCAGTGGGATCCATTGCACCGCCTCCGGGTGGTTGTCACATAAGTCCGGCAATTTATCGTCCATGATGCCTTTCTCCTTTTTCGTTGTGGGAAAGAGTTAGCGAGTGGCTGCCGTGAACAAGGATGAAAAACGCACGTTCAGTGATTGAGGTGTGAACGCATCCATCAAAACAGGCAACAACCATAAACTATCATTCTCTACCCAATAGATGGCATTTTGTTGCCATTGTTGCGCCAATAACATGGCTTCGTGCTTATCCACAGCAACCGCAAAACCCGGCTCATACCAACTCCCATCCGGCGCCCCACCATTCATTGGCCAATAGCGTATCCCTTGTTGTGTCATTGCACTTTCAAGCTGAGCATTGCGCGATTGATTCTCTTTCTCAGATAAAGGTTGGCTACGCGGATTAAATGCGGTAAGAATAGCAAATGCTTCGGCATCTGGCGCTTGAGGAGCGTGAAACGCGATCGATTGGTAAGTTTTCCACAATTCTTGCTGGTTATCAGGATCACACATTGTTTACACCTACTCGTAATGCATACTATGCTTAGTGACTAATTATGCGTCATTATTCAGAAAGTTAAGTTAAAACGCGTCGCTAACTGACATTTAACATGCTTTTGATTGGGGTCAATAAAGGATGAAAAAAATCATCAACCCTTATCCTAATATATTGTTAGCGTGCTGTTAAATGAATACAATTGGCGATAATTAATGGATATCAGAGTGATTGGCTTGGTGGTGCACTCATACTGCCACGCCCCGTCTTAAGCTGGAACTCACGGTGCGTTGTCTAGCATCGACGAACACTTCTCTATGGATGGCGTGCCATATGTTAGTTGCGAGGTTCGCGGTAGACACTCCTCGCATTTTTGTAAATTTTTTTCACAGGCTAGACGGTCTAGACTGTGAAGTGCAACCGGATTCTATTTAGATATTAGGTATCGCCAATGCAAACCCCGCAAATTCTGATTGTAGAAGATGAACAGGTCACACGTAACACGCTGAAAAGTATCTTTGAAGCGGAAGGTTACAATGTGTTTGAAGCCAGCGATGGCGACGAAATGCATCAAGTCCTGTCTAACCATCATGTTCACTTAGTGATCATGGATATTAACTTGCCAGGTAAAAACGGCTTGTTGCTCGCACGCGAATTGCGTGAACAAGGTGACATGGCGCTGATGTTCCTCACTGGGCGTGACAATGAAGTTGATAAGATCCTCGGGCTCGAAATCGGTGCCGACGACTACATTACCAAACCATTCAACCCACGCGAACTGACTATCCGTGCGCGTAACCTGCTCACACGTGCCATGAGCAGTGTTAACGACAGCGAAGAAAAGCGTAACGTCGACGTGTATGTCTTTAACGGTTGGACACTCGACATCAACAGTCGCTCGCTCATTAACCCAGAAGGGGAAACCTTTAAGCTGCCTCGCTCTGAGTTCCGCGCCCTGCTTCACTTCTGTGAAAACCCAGGCAAAATTCAGACGCGTGCTGAGCTGCTTAAGAAAATGACGGGTCGTGAACTTAAGCCGCACGATCGTACCGTGGATGTCACGATCCGCCGGATCCGTAAACATTTCGAATCGCACAATGACACACCAGAGATCATTGCGACCATCCATGGTGAAGGTTATCGCTTCTGCGGTGAAATCGAAGAGCAATAAAGAGTCGTTGAGAGACGGTGCATGGTTTAAAGACTGCGTGTCGAACTCAAGAGAAGGCGCCGATTAAGGCGCCTTTTTTCTCTTTGTCGCTTGCTGGTTTCTCAGTGGGCTCGCCAGCCAGAAGCGCTACGCTTGCTCGTCTAACCACGCTTTGAGCACATCCAGGTCGTGCTGATAGCCATCTTTGATTTCATCAATCCAATCCGCAATGTTCTCCCACCACGCGGGGAGGTCGGGTGACTGTGCTTTTTGCGCCACTTTTTGAATATGCTTGAGTCCCACCGATCCTGCAGCGCCTTTAATTTTGTGCGCTTCAGAAACAATGCCTTCTTGATCTCGTGCCGTCATATTCGAGTCGAGGATGGCGATGTACTCTGGCATGGTTGACTCAAACATCTCAATGCTTTGTTTCACAGGGTCTATACCCACTAACTCCACATACCCAGTGAGCATATCCATATCGAGCAGCCGCTCTGCTTGTTCATTCGCGATAGGACGGCTCGGCGCGGGCTCATTCACACTCTCGACGTCTGTCACCATGTTTGATGACAAAGCATACTGCTCAATCACCTGGTTAAGCGCACTCACACTAATGGGTTTGCTGATCGCATCGTCCATTCCGTTGGCAAGATAGCTATTTTTGTCATTAATAACATTGGCGGTCAGCGCAACTAAAGGTGGCAGTTGCGCATACTGCTCTCGCCAAGTAGCCGCGATATCAAAACCGGTCATATCGGGCAGTTGAATGTCGAGCAGCGCCAGATCAAACGCGTCTGGCGAGAACACATCTAACGCCGACTGCCCATCGCGAGCGACGGTCACCTGGTGCCCCAAACTCTCAAGCAAGCTGGTAGCAACAGTAATATTGAGCTCAATATCCTCCACCAATAAAATACGCAGCCTGCTTTCCACTGGGGTGAGTGCCGGTGTTTCGTCTTCTCCAGGCTCACTCAATGGCACCTTGACGGTAACCGTAAAGGTACTCCCCTCGCCCTCTTCACTGTCGAGGGTAATATCCCCCCCCATCAAACGGGCCAATTTGCGCGATACCGCTAAGCCAATACCTGTCCCTACGGCATGTAGGTTTTCCCCTGCCTGTTTAACTTGGTAATACATGGCAAAAATCTTGTCTTGTTCATCCGCGGGGATCCCGATACCACTGTCTTCAACGTCAAAGCATAAATGGGCTTGGTCACCGTCCACTTCCGCGCTGACTGTAATGATCACACAGCCTTGCTTGGTAAATTTGACCGCATTACCGACGAGATTCCATAGGATTTGCCGCAGCCTCGTCGTATCAACCGCCACATAGTCAGGGAGTTCGGTCACTCGCTCAAGTTCAAAACGTAAGCCCTTTTGCTCGGCCATCAACCCTGAAATATTGTCGATTTCGGTAACAAATTCATTTAAATCCACACTGGTGGGATGCAGAGAAAGGCGTTTGCGATCAGATTTGTCTAAATCAATGATGTCGTTAAAAATATTGCCCAACGTGATCGCACTGACATAAATCGTCCGCAGATAATTACGTTGCTTATCATCCAAGTTTGACTCCAGCAACATGCGGCTTAGGCCAACAATCCCATTGAGCGGGGTGCGCAATTCATGACTAATGGTGGAAATAAACGCTGTTTTTTCTCGGCTCGCTTTTTCCAGCGCATCTTGGTAGCGCTTACGCTCGGTAATTTCTCGCCCAAAACCAAGCAGCCCAAGGTGCCGCCCATCTCGGGCAAAGAAAGGCACTTTGCGTAATTCAAAATAGGCTTTACGCCCGTCTTGATATTCAAGCCATTGCTCGTAGGTTATCGACACATTGGCGTCAAACACTTGCTGGTCGGTTTCGACCACTTTTTCAGCGATATCTTCGCGATAAACGTCCCAAGGTGTCAGCCCTTTGAGCGTTTTCTCGTCATAACCGGTTAGCTCTTCCATCGCTCGGTTACAGCCCGAGAACTGACCATCAGCGTTGCGGTAGTAAATCAAATCTGGGGAAGCATCAATGAAAGAGCGGAGTAAGGCGGTTTGCTCCGCCAGCTCCAACTGCGCTTTTTCACGCTGATAAACTTCGTTTTCAAGATCTTTAATCGCCTGCTGCCGCGCACTCTCCGCTTTCTCACGCTCTTCTATTTCCGAGTTGAGTTGCTCAATATTTTCGGTGAGTTGGCGGTTAAGGCGCATATCACGCGCACGCATTTCTTCCAGCTTAGAAACCAGTTTTGATAACCGCTGACGAGACTCCTCGAGTTGATCAACCACCACCGACAAAAAATAAACCGCCCACGGCGTGATCACCAGGCCAAAGAAAACCGAGCGAATGATATCAATATTTTGAACCGTGCCTTCAAGGACTAAGGTAATCCCCACTTGCACCACTACCGCGAGCGCCACGAGCGCCAAAGCCAGTAGCATGCTAAAGCGCACTATGCCTAACTTGACCAGCAAGTCGACGTAATATTGGGCAAGGACTTTAAGTTGTTTCATATAGGCTTATTAACCGCCAGATTCGAAGTGAATTGATTCAGCCACCGAGGCTCGTTGCTTGTTTGATGGGCGAGAATGAGAGGCACCTTGCAGCACACTCACACGATTGCGGCCATGTCGCTTGGCTTGATATAACGCACGATCCGCGTATTGTACCAAATCGCCATAATCTTGATCCGGCGCTGGGATCATACACGCCGCCCCCAGGCTCATCGTCAGTTGCTGGGTGGATGCCGCGTCCAAGTGTTCGATGTTCGCCGCTAATATCGCTTGCCTCGCCCGTTCAGCCACATCCATCGCGCCGTTTAGCCCTGTCTGTGGTAAGACAATCGCAAATTCTTCCCCCCCATAACGGGCAACCATATCCATCGGGCGATGAACGGACGATTTTAGCGCCTTGGCCACTTGCTGTAAGGCCCAGTCACCCTGCTGGTGACCATAGTGATCGTTGTAAAGCTTAAAATGATCTATATCGCAAAGAATAAACGCCAGGGGGGTCTGCTCTCTGGCGTGTGAACGCCACAGCGTGCTCAATTGCTCGTCAAGACTGCGTCGGTTAGCCACTTGAGTAAGGCTATCAACAAAGCTGAGCTCCTGCAGTGCCATGATGGCATCGGCTAACTGTTGTTGTGTCTCTTTCCGTTCGGTGATATCTCGTGCCATCAGCAGCACAGCCGGTGCCAACGTGACCGGATCTTGAATGCGTGACTTGGTCACCTCATACCAAGTTTGCTCACCCGTATCCGTTAAAATGACATCTTCATAGGTAATGGTTCCACCCGTTTCTAGCACCTGTTTATCACGCGCTTTGTGTTGATCAAATATCTCCGGATCTACCACATATTGCGCCGGTGCATTCTCGAGCGCTTCAATGGTGGTGCCAAGCGCATCGGCATACGCTTGATTACACGCCAAGTGATAATAGTCTTGATCAAAAATACCGATAGGGTCGACACTCGCTTGGAAAATCGCACTGAGCAAGTTACTTCGCTGCTCCAGCACTTGCTCAACCGAGTGACGCTGTTGTGCTTCTTTTTGTAACCGCTCCTGCATCTGGTGCCAATTGGTCACATCATGGCTAATACTCAATGTGCCTATCACTTCCTGCTTATCATTTTTAAGCGTTGTGATATTCGTTTCCAATAAGCAGCTCTGATCATGATGTTGTGTCGCCCAGGTACGTACTGTTCGCGGCTCGGAAAGCGGCTCACCGGCTTGCCAAAGCACTGCTTCCTGCTCTCGGCCCTGCCAGAAGCGGTCAAAGGCGGCGTTCGTACCCACCACGTTTCCCTCAACATCTTGAAAGCATACGAGCTCCGCCAAGGAATTAATCACGCTTAAAAGCACACCTTGTTCTTGTTGCTGCAGGTGCCATTGCGTGTTGGACTCAGAGGCAGAAAATGAAATGAGCCAGGCACGCTTGCCGCGACAGCGGATCGGCAAGCCAGATAAGGTCACCTCAACCCGCACCCGATTCGCGCCCGGGGCTCTGACTTTGGCTTCAACATTAGAAAATGGCTGAGGCCAACGCTGCGCCACAATAAAAGCGCGCACCGCTTGCTGCTGTTTTTCATTGGCGGTTTTAAACCGGTTGTGGCTACCTACCAGCGAAAAAGACTCCACACAAGGTGCATTGGCATACAAGATATCACCATCATCGGCCGTGACAATCGCATGTGGCGTGTCTAACCCGGCCATGTAAACCCGCCAATCGGATAACGCCAGTGTCGCTCGACGCGCGCGCCAACCGTAGCCAAGCAAAGCGCCTAACACGAAAACCAAGCTAAAACTAAAAAACGCCATGCCACTCCTGTCTGCCTTATTACTGTCCTTGATCGTATTCACGCCCTACCTCACCGGCGACGTATTCTGCCACAGTTTTGATAGAACGCGTGATTGTCCTGTTCACAGCTTTGCGAATATCATTTGTTATTTTATTACATCAATTGACAGTGCTTTTTGCTATGAAAGAGAAAGCATATAACGCACCCTTCTTTATTCATCATCAAAGCTAGAATATCTACTCGAATTCGCCTTTTATTTAATAATTATTTAACAAAATGGCATAATTGCGAATAGATATTATTCATCAAGAAAACCACAATAAATACTTTTATATCAGTTGTTTACAATAAAGACATACTTATATTGCTATGCATAAAGGATGCATATAAAAATTTGACCTTTGCAAGGTTTACCGTTAATTTGGAAGGTCGCTGAATAGCGCTTTGCCTGTGTATTCTCTGTCAATCCATCGATAAAACAGTGAGTTAGAGTGTAGATCACCGACTTTTCTCGTTAAAAAATCACAACATAACGAGCGCACAGTCACAAAGCGAATCTGTTCAGAGTGGTCAGGAGGATCACGACAATAAATGCAATCACTGCGCGTAACGCAGTAGCAAGGGAGAATTGCAATGTCGCTGTACAACCCAATGCTGGAAAAAGATAACTGTGGTTTTGGCCTTATCGCCCATCAAGAGGGGGAGCCCAGCCACAAACTGGTTCGTACTGCTATCGCTGCACTTGACCGCATGACCCACCGAGGTGGTATCAACTCTGACGGCAAGACAGGCGATGGTTGTGGACTGCTGCTGCAAAAGCCCGACCGCTTTTTCCGCCTTATTGCCGAACAAAATCAATGGAAGCTAAGCCGCCTGTACGCGGTGGGCATGATTTTTCTCAGTGCCGATCCGGCAAAAGCCCAACAAGCCAAACAACGCTTCGAGCAAGAAATAAACGCTGAAACACTCTCAGTGGTGGGGTGGCGGACGGTGCCGACCAACCCAGACGTACTCGGAGACATCGCCAAACAGTCTCAGCCCGTCATTGAACAAGTGTTTATCAATGGCCCAGCAGGCTGGCGCGCGCGCGATTTAGAGCGACGCCTGTATATCGCACGCCGCCGTGCAGAAAAAGCCTTAGCAGACGATGCAGACTTTTATGTCACCAGCCTATCCACACAAACCATTGTTTACAAAGGTTTGTGTATGCCTGCGGATCTACCACGCTTTTACACCGATCTCGCGGATCTGCGTTTAGAGTCATCAATTTGTTTGTTCCACCAGCGTTTCAGTACCAATACTCAGCCACGCTGGCCGCTCGCCCAACCCTTTAGGTATCTCGCCCACAACGGTGAGATCAACACCATTGAGGGCAACCGTCAGTGGGCACGCACACGTGCATACAAGTTTAACTCCCCTTTATTACCCGACTTGCATCAAGCCGCGCCGTTTGTGAATGAATCAGGCTCTGATTCCTCAAGCCTCGACAACATGATGGAAGTCTTTCTCGCCGGCGGGATGGACTTATTCCGAGCCATGCGTCTGCTGGTGCCGCCCGCGTGGCAAAACCATCCAGACATGGACGACGAACTGCGCGCATTTTATGACTTCAACTCCATGCATATGGAGCCCTGGGACGGGCCTGCAGGCATCGTTATGTCAGATGGTCGCTATGCCGCCTGTAACCTTGACCGCAACGGCCTGCGCCCCGCGCGCTATGTAGTTACCAAAGACAAGTTTATTACGCTCGCCTCCGAGATAGGCATCTGGGATTACGCCCCTGACGAAGTGTCAGAAAAAGGCCGGGTCGGCCCGGGTGAGCTGTTAGTGATCGACACCCGCGAGGGTAAAATTTGGCATTCGGGTGAAATCGATAACGAACTGAAAAGTCGCCACCCGTATCGTGAATGGCTGGATCAGCACGTACGTCGTCTCACTCCCTTTGAAGACTTAGATCCTGACACCAGTGAAGGCAGTCGCAACCTCAAAGACGCCCAGCTTAAGACCTATCAAAAGCTGTTTGGGATGTCGAATGAAGAAGTCGACCAGGTCATCAAAGTACTCGGGGATATTGGCCAAGAGGCTACCGGCTCTATGGGCGATGATACGCCGATGGCCGTTTTATCATCACGCCCGCGCTGTGTGAGCGATTATTTCCGGCAAAAATTTGCCCAGGTAACGAACCCACCGATTGATCCGCTGCGTGAAAACCACGTGATGTCACTGGCCACCTGTATTGGCCGTGAAATGAACGTGTTTTGCGAAACCGACGGTCACGCTGAGCGAGTGGCGTTTAAATCGCCTGTCCTCTTGTTCTCAGATTTGGTCCAGCTGCTCGAGTTAGACGATACCTATTATCGCCACAGCATTTTGGATATTAATTACGATCCGAATGAGAAAGATCTACACCAAGCCATCTTAGATCTATGCGATGAAGCCGAGCGCTGTGTGCGTGATGGAACCGTCTTGGTGGTGCTCTCTGACCGCAGCATCAATAAAGACACGCTCCCTATTCCCGCCGCCATGGCAGTTGGTGCGGTACAAAAACGCTTAGTGAACCAAAACCTGCGCTGTGACGCCAACATCATTATCGAAACCGGCAGCGCTCGCGACCCGCATCAGTTTGCGGTATTACTCGGGTTTGGTGCCACGGCGGTTTACCCATATTTAGCCTATGAAACACTGGCAAACCTTGTTGATATCGGTGCCGTCGATAAGCCGTATCGCGATGTGATGGTCAATTTCCGAAACGGGATTAATAAAGGCCTTTACAAGATCATGTCGAAAATGGGGATTTCAACCATCGCCTCTTACCGCTGCTCACAACTGTTCGAGGCGGTCGGCTTACACCAAGATGTGATTGAGCTTTGTTTCAAAGGCGTGGCCAGCCGCATTCAAGGCGCCAACTTTGATGATTTCCAACAAGATTTGGTCAACCTATCTCGCCGAGCATGGATCAAGCGTAAACCGCTTGAACATGGCGGTCTGCTTAAATATGTCCACGATGGCGAATACCACGCGTATAACCCAGATGTGGTGACCAGCTTACAAAGCGCGGTGCGATCTGGCGAGGCAATGGATTACAAGACCTACGCCAAAACCGTCAACGAGCGTCCTGTGGCGACCTTGCGTGATTTAATGCAACTGAAAAAAGCGGCCTCACCGGTTGCTCTCGAGCGCGTAGAGCCGGCAACGGAGCTGTTCAAACGCTTTGACTCGGCGGCGATGTCTATCGGTGCCTTGAGCCCGGAAGCACACGAAGCGCTGGCCATCGCCATGAACCGTCTCGGCGGACACTCTAACTCGGGCGAAGGGGGCGAAGACCCACGTCGTTTCAATAGCGAGCGCAATTCACGCATCAAGCAGATTGCATCCGGGCGCTTTGGCGTTACCCCGCACTACCTGACCAACGCGGATGTCCTGCAAATCAAAGTTGCCCAAGGTGCGAAACCGGGTGAAGGCGGGCAACTGCCTGGCCATAAGGTGACAGCAGAAATTGCTAAACTGCGTTTCTCCGTCCCAGGCGTGACCTTGATTTCGCCTCCACCGCACCATGATATTTACTCGATTGAAGACTTGGCACAGCTGATCTTCGATTTAAAACAAGTCAACCCGCAAGCAATGGTTTCGGTCAAGCTGGTTTCAGAGCCCGGTGTTGGCACCATTGCCACTGGGGTCGCCAAAGCATATGCCGACCTAATTACTATCTCAGGGTATGACGGTGGTACAGGCGCAAGCCCGCTCACCTCGGTTAAATATGCCGGCAGCCCATGGGAATTGGGTCTTGCTGAAACCCAACAAGCACTGGTTGAAAACGGCTTACGCCACAAGATCCGCTTACAAGTCGACGGTGGTCTAAAAACCGGTTTAGACATCGTCAAAGCCGCTATCTTGGGCGCAGAAAGCTTTGGCTTTGGTACCGCACCAATGGTCGCACTTGGCTGTAAATACCTTCGTATTTGCCACCTCAATAACTGTGCCACCGGCGTCGCTACTCAAGACGAAACCTTGCGTAGTGAATACTTTAAAGGCCTCCCCGAGCAAGTGATGAACTTCTTTAAAGGTCTTGGTGAAGAAGTACGCGAACTGCTCGCCGAACTAGGGGTCGAAAAGCTCACCGATCTGATTGGTCGAACGGACCTCCTTGAGGCAGTTGATGGTTTTACCGCCAAGCAACTGAAGCTCGATTTGAGCCACATTCTCGATGCGCCGACACCTTGGCCAGGTAAGACCTTATATTGCAGTGAGCCGAATACGCCGTTTGATAAAGCCGAGCTGAACCAAGCGCTACTCGGTGAACTGGGTGAAGCCATTGCCGCCAACCACAGTGCTAGCATCTACAAATCGGTCCGCAATACCGACCGTTCAGTCGGTGCCAGCTTGTCAGGGGCGATTGCTAAGCGTTATGGCAATGCGGGCATGGCTGCCAACCCACTGGATGTGCAACTGCAAGGCACCGCGGGTCAATCTCTCGGGGTATGGAATGCCGCAGGGGTGAACATTACCCTTATCGGGGATGCCAACGACTACGTGGGTAAAGGCATGAGCGGTGGACAAATTGTGATCCGCCCACCCATCGGCTCAGCCTTTGCCAGTCACGAGTCTACCATCATGGGTAACACCTGCTTATATGGTGCGACGGGCGGTAAATTGTTTGCTGCGGGTAAAGCTGGTGAGCGTTTTGCCGTGCGTAACTCTGGCGTCCATGCCATCGTGGAAGGCGCGGGCGACAACGCGTGTGAATACATGACGGGAGGCATTGTGGCCATTCTCGGTCGCACTGGGGTCAACTTTGGCGCCGGGATGACCGGTGGCTTCGCGTACGTGCTTGATGAAGAAGGCGACTTTAATGGTCGGATTAACCCTGAGTTGGTTGAAGCGCTGTCGCTGGAGACGTTGGCTATCCATCAAGAGCACCTACGTGGCCTGATAGCCCAGCATTTCGAGCTGACCGGTTCGGATCGTGCGCAGCAGCTGCTCGATGACTTTGACGCTTGGGTACATAGGTTCTACCTCGTCAAGCCAAAAGCCGCGGATGTAAATACCTTATTAGGCCACCAAAGTCGCAGCGCTGCTGAGCTGCGCGTTCAGGCGCAGTAAAAGGAGGGACCCATGAGCCAGAACATCTATCAGTTTATTGATGTGCAGCGCATTGACCCGCGCAAAAAAGCGATCGAGACGCGCAGAATCGAGTTCGTGGAAATATACGAACCGTTCACCGAGAAAGAAGTGTCAGCACAAGCTGATCGCTGCCTTGATTGTGGCAACCCCTACTGTGAATGGAAGTGCCCAGTGCACAACTATATTCCACAGTGGCTCAAGCTTGCTAACGAAGGGCGCATTATAGAAGCGGTTGAGCTATCGCACCAAACCAATAGCTTGCCGGAAGTCTGCGGTCGTGTGTGCCCACAAGATCGCCTATGTGAGGGGGATTGCACGCTCAACGAGGACTTTGGCGCGGTAACCATCGGCAATGTCGAGAAGTACATCACCGATAAAGCGTTTGAAATGGGCTGGAAGCCTGACATGTCACACGTTGAGTGGACCGACAAAAAGGTCGCGGTGATTGGTGCTGGCCCGGCAGGGCTCGCATGTGCCGACGTGCTGGTTCGTAACGGGGTGAAACCTGTGGTCTTTGACCGCTACCCAGAAATTGGTGGCCTGCTCACCTTTGGTATTCCATCGTTTAAGCTCGAGAAAGATGTGATGCGGCATCGCCAACGTGTCTTTACCGAGATGGGCGTCGAATTTCGCCTCAATACCGAAGTGGGCAAAGATATTGACATGCAAACCTTGGTCGATGACTACGATGCGGTTTTCTTAGGGGTGGGTACCTACAAGTACATGCGTGCTGGGCTGGCCAATGAAGATGCGCCCGGCGTCTTTGATGCGCTGCCCTTCTTAGTCTCCAACACCTACAAAGTGATGGAACTGAATGACGCACCACCGTTCATTGATATGGCCGGTAAACGTGTGGTGGTACTCGGTGGTGGCGATACTGCGATGGACTGTGTTCGCACCTCGATTCGCCAACAAGCCGCCAGTGTCACCTGTGCCTACCGCCGAGATGAAGAAAACATGCCAGGCTCACGCCGTGAGGTGAAAAATGCCCGCGAAGAAGGGGTCAACTTTATGTTCAACCTGCAACCGCTGGGGATTGAAGTTGACGGTAACGGCAACGTAAGCGGGGTCACCGTGGTGAAAACCCAACTGGGTGAGCCTGATGCTGCGGGTCGCCGCCGCCCAGAGCCGATTGAAGGCAGTGAGCATGTGCTGGAAGCAGATGCAGTGATCATGGCCTTTGGTTTCCAACCTCATGCTATGGAGTGGCTAGAACCTTATGATGTCGCCCTGGATGAGCGTGGTCGCATCCAAGCGCCGGCAAAAGGTGATATCTTGTATCAAACCACTAACCCCAAAATTTTTGCCGGGGGCGATGCGGTAAGAGGTTCCGACTTGGTGGTCACTGCCATTGATGAAGGTCGCAAAGCCGCCGAAGGGATCATGGATTACCTGGAAGTGTAGCCCCGCGACAATCAATCCGTGTGAAACCACATCGAGATAATCGATTGAGAAGTGCCTCAAAGGAGGCACTTTTTTATTGCCTCATGTACACTATCGGCATTTATGCGAACAGGATTATCACCATGAAAATCGGCATCATTGGCGCAATGGAGCAAGAAGTGACTCTGCTGCGTGACAAGCTTGAAAACAGCACAACCCACCAAGAAGGCGGTTGCACCTTTTATACGGGGACGCTGCAAGGCCATGATATCGTGTTACTTCAGTCTGGCATTGGTAAAGTCGCTGCAGCGGTCGGCACAAGCTTGCTGCTATCGCAATTCAAGCCCGATTGGGTGATCAATACAGGCTCAGCGGGCGCGTTCGAGCCTTCACTTAACCTAGGTGACGTGGTTGTATCCTCTGAGGTGTGCTACCACGATGCCGATGCCACTGCATTTGGCTATCAAATGGGACAAGTTCCGCAGCAACCGGCGGTGTTCGAGTCCGATGAAGCATTAATGCAACTCGCGGAGAAAGCAGTGGATAGCCAAACACATGTGGTGCGTGGCTTGATCTGTACCGCCGATACTTTTGTGCACACCGATGCCCACCGCCAACATATCCAAACCCACTTCCCTGATGCGGTAGCCGCAGAGATGGAAGCGGCGGCAATTGCGCAAGTGTGTGCTCAGTTTGCCACCCCTTTTGTGGTGGTGCGTGCCATCTCGGATGTGGTCGCCGAAAAAGAGTCACCCATGACCTTTGAAGAATTTTTGCCGTTAGCGGCGAAAAGTTCCTCGGCCATGGTGGAAAATATGGTCGCGATGATTGACGCCTGATCGCACGCCCCCATGGATGATTTGCTCAACCCGCAACAATGGATGATTTACGCCGCCGACCAGGGCCGCTTATGGGCGCTGTGGTTGGCGGTATTAGTGCACTGGCTACTCCCATTGCCCAGTCAGTACTCTCCATTTCAATACTGGCGACAGTATGCAGCGTTGCTCGCGAGCCAAGTCAACAAAGACACAGACCCTAAGCGCCAGCGTAAGCTTGCCGGTGCGCTCGCCTTAATGTTAATGGGCGGCACCCTCGCCATTTTTTTAATCGCCGCCCGTGAACTTGTGTGGTCGCGCCCCCTGTTCGATGCGATATTACTCTGGCTCGCGCTAGACTGGCGCCCCATCGATAAGTTTGGTCATGCCATCGCTCACGCGATAGACCAACATGATAAAGGCGCAGCGCGCGCGTTGCTCGCCACGCGAGTAAACCGTGAAACCGAGTCTCTGTCATTGATCGGAATAGGAAAAGCGGGCGCGGAAACACTGCTGCTCGGTACGGCTCGTCACTGTGTTTGCGTGATATTTTATTATCTCCTCGCAGGCGGTGTCGGTGCCTTGCTATACACCAGCTTGGTACACCTTCATCGGGTTTGGTCCCCTAGCCGCTTAAGCTATTACCCGTTCGGGCTCGCCAGCGCACGCTTATTGAACCTGTTGGATATAGTGCCAATGGGGCTGTTTGCTGTGATCGTGGCAATGAGCCGTCAACCTTGGTCACACCTAAAAACCGGCTGGCAGCAGGGCAGACACTGGCGAACGCCTGGTTCAGGTTGGCTACTCGCGTGTGCAGGAAGTCGCTTTCAATTGTCACTGGGCGGTCCGGCTGTCTATCAAGGTACTAAGACCTTGAGAACCAAAATTGGCTATGGGGTCACCCCTGCGTGTTATCACCTTTTATTGCTGCGCTTGAAGTTAACCCACAGTGTTTTAATCTGGCTCGGGTTATGCTCCTTGGTTTTAATCGTTTAAGGACACTGATTGATGCCACGTTTTCGTGCCCTTTGTACCCTTTTTCGCTTGCAAGCCTGTTGGCTTGTCTTGGCCTTAACATGGATGCCTTTTGCTCACGCCACTCCGTTGCGAGTGATTAGTCTCGCCCCTCACGCCACAGAGCTGGCTTATGCCGCTGGGCTTGGCCCCAATATGGTCGCTGCAAGTGCCTACAGTGATTATCCGCAGCCGGCTCAGTCGCTCGAACGCGTGGCCAACTATCGGGGAGTCAAACTCGAACGCATTATCGCCCTGCAACCGGATCTTATTTTAGCTTGGCGCGGCGGGAATCCGCCCAAACCTCTGGAAGCTTTGGCGGAATTAGGCTTTACCATCCGTTACCTCAACCCAGACACGCTCAGTGATATTGGTCAGTTTATTCGCGAGCTGGGTCATTATAGCGAGAACCCAGACATCGCCACACGCAATGCTAACGCCTTTGATCAAAAGCTGGCGCAATTAAACGCCCAGTACCGCAATGCAGAGGCTGTTCCCTACTTTTACTTACTCAGTGACACGCCACTGATGACCGCCAGTAACCGAGCTTGGCCGAGTCAGCTATTTCGTTTATGTGGGGGGAAAAATATCTTCGCCGACAGCCCCGCCGCCTATCCACAAGTCAATATGGAACAAGTCATCACACGTGCCCCCAAAGTGCTTTTCCACACAGGCGAGCAGCTACCAGACAGTTGGCATTCGATGGCTGAGTTGCTGCCTAAGGCGACGCGCCAGTTTACTTGGTCACTTAACCCGGATTGGCTCACTCGCGCGACCCCTCGTGCATTAAACGCCGCCGAGCAAATTTGTACCGCCCTCGATGAAGTCCGTCAGGCACAATAGGATTTAGCATGACTCAGACCATGATTTTGTATTTATTCGACTTATTCGGTACGGCCGTGTTCGCAATTTCCGGGGTGCTGGTGGCGGGCCGTCTGCGTATGGATCCCTTTGGCGTGGTCGTTCTCGCCTGTGCAACCGCCATTGGCGGCGGGACAGTGCGAGATATGGCGATGGGGGCCACACCTGCGTTTTGGATCACCGACACCACCTATATCTGGGTGATTTTAGCCACCTGTGTGGCCACTATGCTACTTATCCGTCACCCTCGCCGTCTCCCCTGGTACGTGCTGCCTTGTGCCGATGCCATTGGGTTGGCGGTCTTTGTGGGTATCGGTGTCGATAAAGCCCTGAGTTATGGCGCATCTCCCTTGGTAGCGGTGATCATGGGCGTGATCACCGCGTGTGGCGGCGGCATTATTCGTGATGTGCTCGCGCGCGAAGTACCTATGGTGCTGAGAACAGAAGTGTATGCCACTGCCTGTATTGCTGGCGGCATCGTTCATACCCTCGCCGTTCAAGTCAGCCCGGGCTCTGTGACTGCCTCTATTGTGGGTATGGTCACCACACTATTGATTCGCTTAGCGGCGATCCGCTGGCATTTGTCCTTGCCACCATTCGCGCTAGACAGGTCTTAAAAGCCATTATTGGGACAGTATGCCGAGCCTGAATAGACAGTGGTTGAAATTTAGACAACACACCCTAAGGTCTGACGTACAGTCTCAGTAAAGGAGCCACTATGATCAGCATTGCCATTATTTATCATTCTGTCGACGATCATACTCATGCGCTAGCCACCACGATTGCGGAAGGCATTCATGCCGGCGATGCCGAACCTGTGGTTTACCGCATTGAGCCAGACATGATTGAAAACGGACGCTTTGTCGATGACAAGGTGTTTGAAAAGCTTAAAGACGTTGATGCGATTATCTTCGGTGCGCCCACCTACATGGGTGGACCGAGCGCCCAATTTAAGGCGTTTGCCGATGCCTCTAGCCCCACCTGGGAGCGCCAAGACTGGCGAGGAAAGTACGCGGCAGGCTTTACCGTAGGCACCTACCCAGGAGGTGACCAGCCACAGACACTGCAGTATTTCCAAACCTTAGCCAGCCAGCATGACATGCTGTGGTTAAGTCTAGGTCGCGCCAACATAGGGGTGGAAAAGATTAATCCAAGTGGCACAAGCCTTGGAGTGACCGCACACACGCCAGACGATGGTCAACCTAACGAAGCCTGCCTACAAACGGCGTTTTATCTTGGTCAACACATGGTACGTGCACTAAAAGGCGTTTGGCACACCTAGTGGCTAAGCGCCAGTCCCACTATCGGTGTTAAGTATTTGATATAAAAAACCCTCGCGTCATGCGAGGGTTTTGCACTCTCAGTGGCCGCTGAATACGCCACCTAGGGTGCGGTTTAGCTGAGCGTCACCCGAGCAAACTTGCGTTTACCCACTTGGTAAACGGATTCACCCGCGGCAGGCACTAACTTGGTATCTTCGACTTTTTCGCCATCAATTTTCACCGCGCCTTGGCGAACCATACGCAGCGCATCCGAGGTGGAGTTAACCAACCCCGCCTCTTTTAATAGGTTAGCAATCGCCATACCTTGCTCGAAGGTGAAGCTTGGCATTTCATCCGGCATCGCGCCTTTTTGGAAGCGATTGACGAACGTTTGCTCAGCGGCATCGGCGTCGGCTTCGGAGTGGAAACGCGCGATGATTTCTTTGGCTAGCAGGATCTTAATATCACGTGGGTTTTTACCCGCTTGTACGTCCTGCTTAAATTGGACGATTTCCTCGAGGGGACGGAAAGACAGCAGCTCATAGTAATCCCACATCAGATCGTCAGAAATCGACATGATTTTACCGAACATATCATCCGGGCGTTCGCTCACACCAATGTAGTTGTGTGCTGACTTCGACATCTTTTTAACGCCATCTAACCCAACCAGCAGTGGCATGGTCATCACCACTTGCGGCTTCTGTCCTGCTTGCTTTTGTAGCTCACGCCCCATCAGCAAATTGAACTTTTGGTCAGTGCCGCCCAGCTCAACGTCAGCTTCCAATGCCACCGAATCGTGCCCTTGAAGCAGTGGGTAGATAAACTCATGGATAGCAATGGCTTGGTTGCTGGTATAACGCTTTTTAAAGTCATCACGCTCAAGCATGCGAGCCACGGTCGAGCTTGCCGCCAAACGGATCATGCCATCTGTGCCCAACTCCCCTAGCCATTTCGAGTTGAATTCGATACGCGTTTTCGCCGGATCCAGAATTTTGAACACCTGCTCTTTATAGGTCTCTGCATTTTGCAGCACCTGTTCACGTGTCAATGGTGGACGGGTAGTATTTTTACCACTTGGGTCACCCACCATACCGGTATAATCACCAATCAAGAAGATCACTTCGTGGCCAAGCGCTTGAAAAGCTCGGAGCTTATTAAGGATCACTGTATGACCCAGGTGGATATCGGGTGCGGTGGGGTCCGCGCCAAGTTTGATGCGAAGAGGACGATCCTCTTTCAGCTTTGCCACCAGCTCGTCTTCCGGGATTACTTCATCTACGCCACGTTTTAGTTCTGCTAGCGCAGCTTCCAGGCTCGCCATAGTCTCTTGCTCCTACCCAATAGGCAAAAATGTGATAAACCGACATACTACTCGAATAGCGACAGTTTTTGAAACCAGTTAAACTGATAGAGTGTGTACAGGGTGCGCGCAGCGGCTGCCGTCAAAAGATGTTTGTGGTCTTTGTGTCAGCCGTGTCAAATCTACTTCAGGGCATCATCCCCAATAAAACCGATTGGGTGTCTGACTGTCATAACTTTATTCGTAGTGATTCAACATAGTCTTCATGCCGTTAAATAAACTCGCAGCCTTACCTAAGTTACATAAACTCGTTATCGGTGCATTGAGCGCATTCATTGTCTTATTAATCTTGGTACCAGACGGCGCCGATACGCCGCGCCCTAAACCTAATTTCGAACCGGGTAAACATTACCCGTTACCAGTTAAAGCTGTCTCATTACTGCCTCCCAAAGATGAGATGCCCGCGCAGTTTAAGCGCAATATCAACTGGCAAACCTATGAAGTGCAGCCTGGCGAGAGCATGGCGCTACTGTTCAGCCGTGCGGGGTTAAGCCCAACGACCCTTTACCGCCTTGTGAATGCCGACGAAAGAACGCAAACCCTCGCTTACTTAAATCCAGGCGATGAAGTACGCCTAGGGGTAGACGATGACGGCGAACTGGTGCAGCTCATTCAGCCTCGAGGCAGTAATGAAACGCTGATCGTCAACAAAATTGATGATAGCTATCAATCACGTATTGAAACCAAGCACGTGGATACGCAGCTAAACTTTGCGCGCGCGACCATCAAGTCAAACTTCTGGCAAGCAGCCTCGGATGCTGGATTAAACCCAAATCAGATCATGCAATTGGCGGGGATCTTTGGTTGGGATGTGGATTTTGCCCTTGATATTCGCAATGGTGATAGCTTCTCCGTGTTGTATGAAGAAGAGTTTGTGGAAGGGGAGCATATTGGCAGTGGTAATATCCTCGCCGCGACCTTCACTAACCGAGGAGATACCTTTACGGCAGTACGCGCAAAAAATGGTAAGTACTACACGCCGAGTGGTAAAGCGATGAAAAAAGCGTTTTTACGCTCACCGGTTAACTTCCGCTATGTTAGCTCAAACTTCAACCCACGTCGTTTGCACCCGGTCACTGGTCGTGTAAAGCCTCACCGTGGTACCGACTATGTTGCGCCAGTGGGTACCCCCATTAAAGCAGCTGGGGACGGCGTGGTGATGAAAGCCTCGTATAACCGCTTCAACGGCAACTATGTGTTTATCCGCCACAGCTCGACCTATATCACCAAATATTTGCACCTGACCAAGCGTAAAGTGAAAACCGGCCAGCGAGTCAAACAAGGGGATATCATTGGTACGCTAGGCTCAACAGGGCGCGTGACGGGCGCACACTTGCACTATGAGTTTCTCGTCCATGGGGTACACAAAAACCCGCGGACGGTAAAGCTGCCTGAGGCGAAGTCGTTGCAAGGCGAACAGAAAAAGGCGTTTGTGCGACTGGCCGAATCGCGGATGGCTCAGCTAAGTAAGTTTAATCAGTTACTGGCCACCGTGGGCAGCTTGAATCATTACAACCGAGGTGGCTAATCGCCTTGGCGCATAAAAAACGGCGCTCAAAGGCGCCGTTTTTTTATCTCAAAAAGCTGAACGTCGCCATAAAAAGGTTAGACGCTAAACGATGCACCACAGCCACAGGTGGTCGTGGCATTGGGGTTATCAATGAAAAAGCGCGATCCTTCAAGGCCCTCGGTGTAGTCGACCTTACCGCCCATCAGGTACTGTAAGCTCATAGGATCAACCACCAGCATCACGCCGCTTTTTTCGATCTCCATATCCCCTTCATTGACGTTTTCATCGAAGGTAAAACCATATTGGAAGCCGCTACAGCCACCACCGGTGATATAGACGCGCAACTTCAGGTTGGGGTTTTCTTCTTCCTGAATCAGCGTCTTTACCTTGGTTGCCGCGGCCTCAGAAAACTCTAACGGCAAAGGTGCTTCGCTCATTGTTACCTCACATGCTCTTTGTGCTAAGTATGGGATTATCTAATACCTGAGTAAAGTGTTCAAGTATTGCGCGTTTGATCGCAACTGTGATCAGTACGTATTAATTGCCAATCTTGTCTTAACGAAATCATACTCTACCTCGCCAGTGTTCCGTATCTTTGGTTAAAATACGCCAACGCAATTTAGGCCAAGCCTTACCAAACAGGATATGTCATGACCAAATCAGCACAACTTTTTCAACAAGCTAGACGCACCATTCCCGGTGGCGTGAATTCTCCCGTGCGTGCTTTTGCCGGTGTCGGCGGCGACCCTGTCTTCATGGAGCGTGCTGACGGCGCTTACATTTTTGATGCCGACGGCAAAGCCTATATCGATTTTGTCGGCTCATGGGGCCCGATGATCTTAGGCCATAATCACAGTGCTATCCGCGAAGCCGTGGTGGATGCCGCACAGCGTGGCCTCAGCTTTGGTGCGCCAACCGAGAGTGAAACAACCTTGTCGGAGCTGGTTGCAGAGCTAGTGCCTTCGATGGAAATGGTACGCATGGTGAACTCAGGCACTGAGGCGACCATGAGCGCTATTCGTCTTGCGCGCGGATTTACCAAACGCGATAAGTTCATTAAATTTGAGGGTAACTATCACGGCCATGGCGATTGCTTGCTGGTCAAAGCGGGCTCTGGTGCCCTCACCCTCGGTGAGCCCAACTCGCCAGGAGTGCCGGCCGACTTTGCCAAGCACACACTGACCTGCACCTATAACGATCTTGAGTCGGTACGCCACACATTCGAAACCTACCCTGAAGATGTTGCCTGTATCATTGTTGAGCCGGTATCGGGCAACATGAACTGTGTGCCGCCGCAACCGGGTTTCTTACAAGGCCTGCGCGAGCTGTGCGATGAGTTCGGTGCCTTACTGATTTTTGATGAAGTCATGACTGGCTTCCGCGTGGCATTAGGTGGCGCACAAGCTTACTACGACGTAAAACCTGACTTAACCACACTGGGCAAAATTGTCGGTGGTGGTATGCCGGTGGGTGCCTTTGGCGGACGTCGTGAAGTGATGGAATACTTGGCACCGACAGGTCCGGTATACCAAGCGGGAACACTGGCGGGGAACCCCGTCGCCATGGCGGCCGGGCACGCCTGTTTGTCTGAGCTACGTCAGCCAGGTAACCACGATTACTTGACCCATGTTACCAATCAGCTCGCAGAAGGGTTTAAGTCCTTGGCTGACAAACACGGTATTGCGCTGACCACCAACCAAGCAGGCGCGATGTTTGGCTTCTTCTTCACCGAGCAAGAGACCGTCACCTGCTTTAAAGATGTGCAACAGTGTGACACCGAGCGCTTCAAGCGTTTCTTCCACTTAATGCTCGAGCAAGGGGTCTACTTGGCACCTTCCGCGTTTGAGGCCTGCTTTACCTGCTTAGCTCACGGTCAAAAAGAAGTGGACGCTACGCTCGCCGCGGCCGATCACGCTTTTGCGACACTGGCAGCTGACGCGTAAACTCATTACGGCATCAGCGCGTATTTGCCCAGTAAAAAGGCCCCGCAGCGTGCTGCGAGGCCTTTATAGGTTAAAGCGGGGTGAATATTGCCCTTATGATCGGCACAACAATCGGAGACACATTAGAATATCGAGCGACCAATTCTCGCCGACAATAGCTCCAATGCGGCCGTCCCTGCCAGTGAATTACCAGAAGGGTCTAGCTCCGGCGACCAGACGGCAATCGACATCTCGCCAGGTACAATGGCAATAATGCCTCCCCCCACGCCAGACTTACCTGGCATGCCTACGCGATAAGCAAATTCACCCGCACCATCATACAAGCCACAAGTGGCCAACAGCGCATTCATCTGTTTACTTTGTGTAGGACTTAAAATCGCGGTGCTGTCAGACAGCGGTGTCCCTTTATTGGCCAGATAAAAGAACGCCTTCGCTAGATCGACACAGCTCATCTCTAACGCGCAGTAATGAAAGTAGTTGGTTAATACCGGCAACACATCGTTATCAAAGTTACCAAACGCGCGCATCAGGTACGCAATCGCCGCGTTTCTGTCACTGTGCAGCATTTCTGAATCCGCCACCCCTTTGTCATAACAAAGGTGCGGGTTGTCAGCGAGATGGCGAACAAACTCTAGCATACGTTGGCGCGGCGCAGATTGGCGCGTATGTAGCATATCGCTGACCACCAAGGCACCGGCGTTAATAAAGGGATTACGTGGGATCCCTTGCTCCATCTCAAGCTGAATTAACGAGTTAAACGCTTGTCCCGAGGGCTCTTTGCCCACACGCGTCCAGATCTCCTCGGCTTGATAGTTTTGCATCGCCAGTGTCAGGCTCAACACCTTGGAGATCGATTGAATAGAGAATGCCTCATCCGCATCACCGGCACGGATCACATCGCCATCGTTATAACACACAGCGATACCGAGCTTGTGATTAGCCACATCCGCTAATGCCGGAATATAGTCAGCTACCTTGCCTTGTCCAATTAATGGCCGAACATCAGCAAGAATTTGCTCGAGTAATTGCGCACTGGGTTTCACCGGCAGGATCCTTCTACAACATAGGACAAAAAAGCCAACGCTAGGTTGGCTTTAAGCGTGTCTGTGACACCGAATCACACGCGCGTTTTTAGGCGGTGCGCGTGTATTTGATATCCCAAACACCGTGGCCAAGGCGCTGCCCACGCTGCTCAAATTTAGTCAGAGGACGATCGTCAGGGCGTGGGACATAAAGCCCCTCTTGCGCCACGTTCTGATAGTGAGGCGCAGCCTCCATCACGTCAATCATATGTTCGGCATAGTTTTCCCAGTCGGTCGCCATATGGAATACGCCACCCACTTTCAATTTGTCGCGTACCATTTCTGCAAATGGCAATTGGACAATGCGGCGCTTATGGTGACGTTTTTTATGCCAAGGATCAGGGAAAAACAGCTGAACCGTGTCGAGGCTGTCTTTTGGCAGCATTTGCTCAAACACCTCGACCGCATCATGACACATCACACGTAGGTTGGTGACACCGGCTTCGCGCGCGGCCATCAAACAAGCACCCACGCCTGGGGTGTGGACTTCAATACCCACAAAGTTTTTCTCGGGGGCATTTTTAGCCATCTCCACCAAAGAAGCGCCCATACCAAAACCGATTTCCAGCACCACTGGGTTATCGTTGCCAAACACCTGCTGCCAATCCAGTTCGGTCGCCTCGAAGTCAATGCCCATGGTCGGCCAAGATTCGTTGAGCGCTTGCTCTTGGCCTTTGGTTAAACGGCCTTCGCGACGCACAAAGCTGCGTACTTTACGAATAACTTTGCCATCCTCGGTCAGTTCGGTTTTAGTGACTTCAGTCATGATTGAGTGCCTGTGATGCAGTGTTAGTGATGGTGGTGAAAAAGACCATCGATTGTTGGAAATCTAAACGGACTGCGCATTATGCAAAGTTTTCGCCATTGCGCAAGTTGGCCGCACTGATCCTATTAGTGTGCCTACTCGTTAGTGTACCCTGTGACCTGCCTTTGTGCACGTGTGAGCAAAACAATAAGAGAGAGCACAGTGAGTCAATCTTTTTCCGACGCCATTTTAAACTGGTACGAGCAATATGGCCGTAAAACCCTGCCTTGGCAACAAAACAAAACCCCGTATAAGGTCTGGCTCAGCGAGATCATGCTGCAGCAAACCCAAGTGAGCACGGTGATCCCATACTTTGAGCGCTTTATGACGCGCTTTCCAACAGTCACCGATCTCGCCAATGCCGAACAAGACGAAGTGTTGCACCTATGGACAGGACTTGGCTATTACGCCCGCGCCCGCAACCTACACAAAGCCGCACAAGTTATCGCCCGCGAGCACAACGGCGTGTTTCCTACCACACTCGAGCAAGTCATGGCGCTACCTGGTGTCGGGCGCTCAACTGCCGGCGCAGTGCTATCGCTATCGCTTAATCAGCCCCATCCTATTTTGGATGGCAACGTCAAACGCACCTTGGCACGCTGCTATGCCGTCGAGGGCTGGCCTGGGAAGAAGCCGGTAGAAAACAAGCTTTGGGACATCGCTGAGGCACTCACGCCCGCCACGGATACCGATAAATACAATCAAGCGATGATGGATATGGGTGCCATGGTGTGTACTCGCAGCAAGCCTAAGTGCGAGCTTTGCCCGGTCGCAGACCGCTGTGAAGCGCGCGCGCAAGGCCGTCAGCTTGATTTTCCCGGTAAAAAGCCCAAAAAGACTCTGCCCGTAAAGCAAGTCAGCTTTTTACTCATTCAATACCAAGACGATATCTGGTTAGAGCAGCGTCCGCCCAGTGGTCTATGGGGCGGGCTATGGTGCTTACCGGAAGCATCAGAGCATACACTTGATATCGATATTGCCGACAAGCTGCAGGGGATCAAACCGACTCATACTGAAGTGCTCACCGCGTTTAGACACACGTTTAGCCACTTTCACCTCGATATTGTCCCCGTCAAGGTGCGTGTTAATGAACGGCCGCAAATCATCATGGAAGCGAACCAAGGGCTTTGGTATAACTTGTCGCAACCAGCAAAAGTTGGGTTAGCGGCACCAGTGAAAAAGCTGTTAACCTTAGTAGAACACGAGCGCCAACAACATCTCACAGGCGATGACAAGGAGCCTAGACTATGAGCCGTACCGTATTTTGCCAACGTCTACAAAAAGAAGCCGACGGGCTAGATTTCCAGCTTTATCCCGGCGAGCTCGGCAAACGCATTTATGACAACATTTCCAAAGAAGCCTGGGCTGAGTGGCAGAAAAAGCAGACCATGCTCATTAACGAGAAAAAACTCAACATGATGGATCCTGAGCACCGTAAGGTGATCGAAGAAGAAATGGTGAAGTTTCTATTCGAAGGCCAAGATGTGCATATCGACGGTTATGTGCCACCCGAGGCCTAATTAACGCGGCCCCGTCCACACTCGGGCATCGCCAAGGCTACAAAGCACCCGCATTGTGTTAATCTCAGTGCGGGTGTTTTTTATACTAATGCAATAACGATGACGCGAATACTTTGCTTGTTGGTGTGCTGTTTTAGCACCTTGCTGTCCGGTTGTAGCCGCGAAAGCGTAGAAAAATACGTAGGCGTGGATTATCAAACCACCAATCGGTTTGCTAAAAATCTAGCGCCTATCCCCGGCCAGTTCGAAAAAGACATCGACGCCCTGAATCAACTGATTAGCCAGTTCACCGGCAACATTGAGGTGCGCTGGGGAGAAAACCAAGTGTTCGTGTCAGGCAAACGGGATTACGTCAAATACACAGACAATTACAAAAGTCGGGCGCGCATTGATTTTGAACGCGGTGTTATCCGCGTGGAAACCGTCGCCACTGATGCACCGAAGTCTCACCTCAAACAAGCCATCGTCACCACCTTACTCACGCCCCGAGATCCGGCTTCCGTCGATCTGTATTCTGCGGCGAAAGTGCCACTCAATGGACGCCCATTTCTCGAAGGACAAGTGGTGGATCATGAAGGAAAAACGATTACTTGGGAGTGGCGCGCCAATCGCTTTGCTAACTACCTAATTGACAAGCGGTTAAAAAAGAAAAAAGTGCGTTTTCAAAACATGTATTACGTCACCATTCCCATGGTGAACGATCATGTTGCCAAGCGCCGTTATCAATATGCCGATATCGTCCGCCGTGCATCCAAGCGTTACGGCATCTCTGAAAAACTGATTTATGCGATCATCAAAACCGAAAGCAGTTTTAATCCTTATGCAGTGAGTTGGGCCAATGCATATGGATTAATGCAGGTGGTTCCCAAAACGGCTGGCCGCGATGTATTCAAGCTGGTAAAGAAGCGTAGTGGTCAACCTACGCCTAAGTATCTTTTTGATCCTGAGCGAAATATTGATACAGGCACCGCCTATTTTTACATTCTTAAAAACCGCTATCTTAAAGCCGTACGCGATCCACTCTCTTTGCACTACAGCATGATCTCCGCTTATAACGGCGGAACAGGGAATGTCCTGCGCACGTTTGATAGCAATAGACGCCGAGCCATGCAGGATTTAAACAAGCTGCGCCCGAATCAAGTCTATTGGGCATTGACTCACCGCCACCCCTCTTCGGAGTCTCGGCGCTACTTGCAAAAGGTCACCCGCTATCAAAAAGCGTTTTCTAAACTCCCCCAATAAAGGGTGGTGAGCGCCGATTTTTGCTTGTTTTTATCGCACTTCGCTGGGTTTTTATCCAAACAATGCGATATCAGCACTTTTTTCAAAAAAACAGTTGACGGTGACACGGAAAATCCGTTTAATAGCGCCCCGTTAGCCCGGATAGCTCAGTCGGTAGAGCAGGGGATTGAAAATCCCCGTGTCGGTGGTTCGATTCCGCCTCCGGGCACCATATAATGAAATAATGGTGTGACACACAGTATTTCGCGATTTGTGTGCCGGCTTAGCTCAGTTGGTAGAGCAACTGACTTGTAATCAGTAGGTCGCCAGTTCGACTCCGGCAGCCGGCACCATTGCCTCGATAGCTCAGTTGGTAGAGCAGGGGATTGAAAATCCCCGTGTCGGTGGTTCGATTCCGCCTCGAGGCACCATTATTCCCCCATAGTTCAGTTGGTAGAACGGCGGACTGTTAATCCGTATGTCACTGGTTCGAGTCCAGTTGGGGGAGCCACCTTTAAAGAAGCGCTAGCCGAAAGGTTAGCGTTTTTTTTGTTTGGCTATCGCCAAATATGTCACTGGGCTAGGCGCCCCCGTTGAGTCCAGTTGGGGGAGCCACCTTTAAAGAAGCGCTAGCCGAAAGGTTAGCGTTTTTTTTGTTTGGCTTGTTTGGCTATCGCCAACTATGTCACTCATTCATCTGTAATTTGAATACCACATCGACTTGACGCCCTTCATCACTGTAAATGACCTCCTCACAGATTGATTGCACCAGAGTAATCCCTCGACCGGAAAGGCTATCTGCATCATGATTTTTATCATGTAAGTGCCACTGATAGTCGAACCCGTCTCCCGTGTGTGACAAACGCATGTTAAAGAAGCCTTCTACAGGCTGATAAACCAAATCAAGTTTAATGGCGTAATCCCCGCTCAACGCGTTGAGCTTGGCTTGCCGCTCGCTAAAGTAATGCAGTAGGCCATCCACATCGTCTTTACTCACCGACTGCATGCCTAAAATGCCATAGTCCAGCGCATTGGTGATAAGCTCTGACGCCACGGTACAAATCAAATCTAAGTCAGTACTCTCGCCGACCATCCCTTTTACACGGCCGCGCAAGTCCCTAACAATATCCGCTTCTTTTAGCAAAGCCGTATCAAACACGATGTGAGTTGTTGAAGGGACGACCGAATAAGTCGCGCTCTTTTCGGAAAGTGGCTCACGAGGAGGGGCTATCAGCGGAAAGGTCAGCTCGAGCATAGACACATCATCCGTGACACCATTGTCACCGGCAAAGGCAGTTAAGGTACGCTTGGTTTGTGCTATCAAACTGCCTTGACAGCCACTTAAGGTCCGAATCAGCCCTACTTCGCCCAACTGCTTACCTGCGCTATTGCGTGCTTCTGTTACGCCATCGGTAGCAAAAAACAAGCGTTGGCCCGGCTGAAGTGCTAATCGAGTGATAGTGGCATCAAACTGCCCTTTTGCTTGTGCGCCTAATGCCATATGCCGACCTTGGTATGAGGCGAGTACTTGCCCGTGTTTATCCAGACAATACGCATCGGGTAGCCCGCCACTCCAAACGTTAACCGTCAGGCCATCTGGCATCACCTCCACCAACGCGCCGGCAAGTAAGGTGCCAACTGGCATAAAAGTACAGATATGCTCATTTATTTCAATGGCCATATCACCCACAGGCAACCCTCGTCTTGCCGTGGCGATAAAGGTTTTAACCGCAGGAATAGTACTGATAGCGGCGGGTAAGCCATGCCCAGTGGCATCCGCAATCATAATATAGAGTCCACCAAATGGTCGGCGGAGAACCATGGTCACATCACCATTAAAAAGGCTAAATGCGCCTGAGAACGTCTCGACACCCGGCACGCCATCAACATTGAACGACATCAAGCGCTCAAATATCTGGCTAGCCATGGCATGTTCGTAAACGGTGGTTTCTTGGAATTGCTTGAGCTGGTCGCGTTGATGGCTAACTTCTCGGAATAAGCGAACATGGCGCAAATGCGTGCGCACCTTGGCGATCAGCACGGCGGTGTCAACGGGTTTGCTGACAAAGTCATCCCCTGTTTTCAAGCAGTTAGCAAAGATATCAGGATCACTGACCCCGGTAAGGAACACAATCGGCAGCAATGTTTGCGGATAGCGATTCCTTATCTCTTGCGCCATGTCAAAGCCATTGAGCTTGGGCATATTCACATCTGAAATGATGAGATCAGGAAACATTACAGGATCAATATTCTCGAGGAGCGATAACGCTTCTTGGCCATTCATCGCCATACTGATATTGTCTGTTTCGGTCTTTAATGCCGCGGCAATATAATGTACTAATGCCGGTTCATCATCCACTACCAAGACGTTCATAGGCGCTTACTCACTCAATGTGGAATTTCTTTTCAAACTTGGCAATCAATAGCACCCGTTTTATCGCATCAGAGCAATTGACCAGCTTGATCGCACCATTAGGCTTATCGAGATAATCTTGCATATTGAGCAATATCCCCAGTCCCGCACTGTCCATATAAGTCGCTTCCCGTAAATCGACGATCACGTCCTTCCCTTTAAGATCCACATAGGCGTTACGCACTTCCTGAACCAAAGCGAAGTTAAACTCGCCCTTTACATGCAAAACGGCTTGTTTTTCATCACTCGATATGTCGCGTTTGATATTCATGAATCATCCTTAAAATAATTCAATGTCACCCTCGTCTAACGAGGCTTGTTTCGCTGGCGCTCGCGCCGCAGACCCCGCTTTTTCCTCTATCTCATTGACCTGTTGGTTGAGTTGCGGCCAGTCGATGGTATCGTCCGCCATGGTGTTAATAATGAGCTCGTTCAATTCTTCTAAGATGTGCAAGTTATCGAGTATGTGCCCACCTTGTTGCGATACAATGTCGGCAAACTGGAGGTTTTTGATACACGTGTTCACTTCACTTTGCACTTGCTCGCCCAGAGAGGAAACGCGTTCTATCTCTTTACCCACTTCATCATTGACCTCTTTAACCCCTTCAAGGAGCGAATCAATATAGTCTTTCGAGCGAATTGATTCGGTCATATCGAGCGAGGCGATCTCCCCCACTGTCGACTTTGTTTTATCGACGCTGTCTTGGGCCAAATCGATGTGTTTGTGGATTTCGGTATTCAGGTCGGTCGCTTTAATCGCGAGGGAACGAACTTCTTGCGCCACCACCGCAAAACTGCGCCCATTCTCCCCCGCTCGCGCCGCTTCAATCGCCGCGTTAAGCGCCAATAAGTTGGTCTGCTCCGACATGGCCTGCACATCATCCAACAGCTGGAACACTTCATTGAGCTTGCCGGACATCTCTTCAATGATATAAATCGACGCCACGCTTTTATCACTGACCTTCACCATGATGTCGATATAGCCATCAATGGCTTTCTCAGTGGCTGGCAACACCTTGGTGAGACTGTATTCACTTTCATCATTATAGAGCAGCTCATTGGCCATTTTGGTGGCAGTGTTGACCTGATCACGACAGGCACTTTGCATCGCGAAAAAGCTGTTGTTAAGGCTTTCTACCGAGTGATCAATCACCTCACGTTGGCGTGAGAGTTGCTCACGGATAGGGACGAGTTCAATAGACAGAATATGGTGGATACGACGCAAAATTTGCTGAGGCTCATCGCCCGTCTCAGTGCTGTCAGAGGCGCCATGCTGAGTGATAGATTGCGCTGTGTGGCGTAATTGCCACAGGTGCCAGCTCATGCTGACGAGCACAAGCCCAGCAAGCGCCATGGTCTGCCAAGACATTGACCAAAGCGCTAACGCAACCACACTGACCATCGTCAGCGCAGGTGGCCAAACAAATGTGTAGCGATTAGCGTCCATACACGGCCTCCACTAAAAAATTTGCCACTTCGGTTAAACACAGCGTCTTTGCCACGCCACCAAGTTCGATCGCGACTCTTGGCATTCCCCATACCACAGAACTCGCTTGGTCTTGCGCAGCAGTAAGTGCACCGGTTTGATACATTTGCAGCAAACCATTTGCACCGTCTCTGCCCATCCCGGTTAATATCACACCAATAGATTTCTCTCCCACCGACTCTGCGATGGATGAGAACATCACATCAACCGATGGACGATGTCGTTCAACCGGGTCACTATTAGAGAGCTGACAATACAAATGCCCTTGTCGATTAACGACGGTAAGGTGTTGGTTTCCCGGCGCCACATAGACATGCCCTTGTACCAAAGGCACCCTTTCCGAAGTCACTTCTTCAACCTGCAAACGACACGCACGGTCTAACCGCTTGGCGAAAGGGCCACAAAACGCCGCTTTGATATGTTGCGTCACCACAACCGGTGGCATGTGGGCAGGCAGACGTTCGAGGACGCCGCGCAGTGCCTCTGTTCCTCCCGTCGATGCCCCCAAACCAATGACTTGATAGCCCCGGCGGTTATAATGCTGACGATCGATGGTGACATTCGGCTGTTTATGCCAACTCTTTGTTTGTCCGACATTGGCCTGGGCAGCCATTTTCACTTTGCTGACCAGCTCATCACGCTCGCGAGTGATCGCGGTCGCGCTGTTCGCTGAGGGCTTAGGCACATAATCCACCGCGCCGATTTCCAGTGCCGCCAAGGTGACATCTGCACCATGCTGAGTCAGGGTCGAGACCATGATCACGGGCATCGGCCGCAAACGCATCAGGTTTTTAAGAAACTGGATGCCATCCATTTTGGGCATTTCAACATCGAGCGTGATCACGTCGGGATTAAGCTTTTTAATCTTCTCGCGCGCCTCGTAGGGGTCTGCCGCTGCGCCAACCACTTCTAACTCAGCGTCACTTTCTAGGCATTCTCTTATCAAGGTGCGATAAAGCGGCGAGTCATCGACAACTAACACTTTGTAGCGATATTGGCTCATCAGAATAACTCCACATCTTGCTCGTCGGCGCCATCATTGTAAGACTCCTGCAGCAAGCGCTGGTTGTATTGCGTTTCTTCCGCCACCAACTCTTTTTGGCTCAACGATTGAATCTTCTTTACCCACGCTTTACCCGTGCGCGGCTCGAAAAGTACCCGGCGTGGAAATGCCAACCCAAGGTCTTCAGATATCAAGGGGAGTTGCTCATTGATGACATATTGGCGAACAAAATCGATATTCTTACGGCCAATCGCGATGTTTTTCCCCATGATATTGCCACCACCAAACAGCTTTACCCGCAGCCGGTTTTTCACCGCACCTTGTTGCAACAAAGAGTTGATCAGAATTTCCATCGCGTAGTTGCCGTAGCGCGCGGCACGCGACAAATTCTGTTCGGGTGTCCAGGTGGACTCCGCCTCTTCTAGCTTGAGTGGCAACATAAAATGGTTCATGCCTCCAACTTGAGCCAAAGGGTCCCAAATACACGCGGCAATACATGAGCCCAAGCCTGTGGCAATCAGCTCATCATCAGAGCTAACATAAACATCGCCAGGCTGGAGCTTCACCATGTGCTTATCATGCTCAGGACTAAAAAAACGTTTTAGTGTTTTCTCATGCGCATGATGTAATTCCAACGCTTGGTGCATATCACTCCCGTTTGCGATACATAGTGTGGCCTAAGTTATCGAACCTCTCTGCCATCTTTCCGATCCCTTCCGAGTGGCCGATAAAAAGCACACCGCCGGGAACAAGCTGCTGCCAAAACCGCTCAATGAGTCGCTGCTGTGTATCGCGTTCAAAATAGATCATCACGTTGCGACAAAAGATCGCGTCCATTGCGTGCTTGTGAGGCCACTCCCCTTTTAAATTCAGTTGTTTAAAACTGATCACATCACGAAGCTGACGCTTGGCCTTAAACAAGTCTTGTTTGATGCCTTTTCCTTTTAAAAAGCCGTTTTGCAAATACGCTTTGGGGATGGTGTGCGCCACTTCCAAACTGTAAGTGCCATTACTGGCGGTGTTGAGCACCTGGGTATCTAAGTCAGTGGCAAGAATTTGTACATCTAATTGCCCCTCTAACATCCCATGACCCGCGAGCACGGAGGCGATAGTGTAAGGCTCTTCACCGGTCGAACAGCCCGCTGACCAAATCCGGATACGCTTTTGCTTCGCCGCTTGCCACTGCGGAATAAGCTGATACGCTAAAAACTCAAAATGATGACGTTCACGAAAGAACTGGGTTTTATTGGTGGTTAGCGCGTTAATGAAGGCCACACGTTCATCTTTGCTCTGCTCCACCAACGCAAAATAATCATCAAAAGTCGCCATCCCTGTTCTGCGTAAGCAGCGCGCCAACCGGCCATACACCATGCTTTTCTTTTTATCCGCAAGAAAAATACCCGTTTCGCTTTGCATAAACTTCTGTACATAGTGGAAATGCCGTTGGCTAAAATCATAGGCGCCAGCCGACGAAGCATTCACTGGCGCTGACATGATTAAAACTCCTCCCACTCATCACTGACTTCATTGCTCGACGACTTTTGACTGTTCACTGCCTTGAGACGCGCTTTGGCGGCCTCACCATTGCGGTAACTGTCACTGCTCGCTCTAGGCGCTATCTTAGTCGTGTGAGTCGGGGTAACCTTGGGTTTCGAGCTCGGGGTTTGAATATCTGCGAGCTTGTCGGCATCAATATCCACTTGGAAGAAGCCAATCAAGTTAATTAACTCCGCGCCCTCTTCTCTCATCGACTGACTAGACGCGGCCGCTTCTTCAACGAGCGCAGCATTTTGCTGTGTCATTTGGTCCATTCGTGCCACTGAGCGTGTGATCTCATCAATGCCCGTGGCTTGCTCTTGGCTCGCCGCATTAATTTTGTCAATCAACTGGGAGACTTCCGACACCGACGCGACAATTTCTTCTAGCATTTCGCCAGACTCGTCCACGAGCTTCGACCCTTGCGTGACTTTTTCCACACTGTCTTTGATCAAGTCCTTGATCTCTTTCGCCGCGCCGGCACTGCGTTGCGCCAAGTTACGAACCTCGCCAGCAACAACGGCAAAACCACGTCCTTGCTCACCCGCACGCGCAGCCTCTACCGCCGCATTCAAAGCCAGCAAATTGGTCTGGAATGCGATTTCATCAATCACCCCAATGATGTCAGCAATTTTCTTGCTGGCATCGTTAATTTCCGCCATCGCATCCACGGTCTCTTTGACCACTTCACCGCCTTTGCGCGCTTTTTCACTGGCTTTAGTGGAGAGAGTATTGGCCGATGACGCACTTTCCGCATTCTGCTTCACGGTCGCTGTCATCTGCTCCATACTGGCAGCCGTTTCCTGCAGGTTAGCCGCCTGCTCTTCAGTGCGCTCGCTCAGGTCGTTATTTCCCTCAGCAATTTCGGCTGACGCAGACGCCACCCGTGCCGACGAATGCGTGATCTTTTCGACCATGTTACGAACGTTATTAATCGATGCATTGACCGCTTGGCTGAGATCTTCAAACTCGCCTTTGTAGTCTTCCGGCATAGTCGTTTTGAGATCCCCTTTCGAGACCCCTCGCATCACGCGAATACACTCGTTAAGCGGATCGACAACACTATCCAGTAACTGGTTGATCCCCTCACCGAGTTTTGCCATCGCGCCACGATATTTACTGGTATTCATCCGATCGCTCAGATTACCATCCGCCGCTTTTGCGATAAGACGCTCAACTTGGCGCTGACTATCCATTTGCTCGGTAATGTCCTCCCATTGCAGCGCAGGGCCAATGTACTCATCGTCATCGTCGTAGAGGGCAATACAATTAAGCGCAAATTCGAGTTCCCCGACCGTAATCTCAGCTTTAAATGGCATACGGTCGGGGTTGGCAATCACAGACTGTTGGTGCGCTGGGTTTTTGTGGAATTGGTCAATACTAGTGCCTACGAGTTTATCCGTTGAGAAGCCGGGGAAAATCTCGCGCATTTCATCTTCACGGCTCTTGAATAGCTCCGTCACTGCCGGGTTAAGATAGCGAATGGTACCGTCTTTATCTGCTAGCATTACATTGGTGGTCATTCCCTCGACCACGGCCGCCAATAATGAACGTTCTGACTCTTTCTTACGCCTTTCAGTGACATCACGCCACTCAATCGTGGTGCCTACATGCTTACCGTGACGGTCGTAACTGGCAGTGGCATGAAACTCAAAGCGCGCATCTTTAAAGCGAATATCCCGATTGATAGGCATCTTATCGGGGGTATGAAAGGTTTCGCGCTGCAGCTGAGGAAAAAGATAATCAATATGTTTGCCAAGAATATCGTCACGGCTGGCAACAAAGGCACTGTTTTTCGCCCGAAAGGTTTTCTCATGCTGTTTACACAGTTTTACCGCTTGCTCATTCACATGGGTGATTTCGCCCTGTCTTCCCAATAAAACGAACGCACTGTGAGTGTTATCCAATGCGCCTTTAAGACGTTGGTGCTCCTCCGCTTGGTGGGCGCGTGCCGTCACATCACACAGCTCAACACTGTAGCCTTGCCCATCGGCGACTTTACTGGCAGACACACGCAACTTGCCCGCGCCTAACTCGACAGTTTGGACCGATGGTTTGTCGTCAATAAGCTGCTGCCACTGTTGGTAGTCCACCAAATCCGCCGCAAGTATGCTGCTCATCGGTTTACCAAACAGCACTTCACTTTGCGCGGTGAAATCGACATTGCCGTGCTCGCGAATCGCGGCCTGATAACACTGCAACAGTTGCAACGCACGTCGATTAATCAAGGTGACTTGCTGCTGACTATCGAGCATCACAAGTGCAGCAGGCGCGACATTAAGTGCCGCTAACAGCTGCACATTCTGTTTGGTCTGTTGGTTGTCTTGCTGTACTTCCCTTTTAAACCACGCCATATTCTAGTCCTCGTTTGCGCTTTCCGGTTGTGCGCTTTGTTGTAACTGATCAAAGTCGAACAACTGTTCCAAGTTAATCAACACCAGGTGCCTGTCATTCACTGACGCAATGCCCTCCATGTACCACTCATCGTGTTGGTGCAGTCCCGGAGGGGCTTTAATTTGCTCTTTTTCCAAGTTGTGCACTTCAGCCACCGCATCCACGACGATACCGAGCGACACCCCTTGTTGGTTGCGAACAATAATGATGACGCTCATGGCGGTGAGCGTCGCTGGCGTCATACCAAAGCACTGGCGAATGTCCATAATGGGAATGTACTCCCCCCGTAACTCCAGCACCCCCAACATGTGAGGCAGAGTGTTAGGAATACGACGGACTTCCGACCACCCTCTCACCTCTTTCACATCGAGAATATGGACGCCGTACTCTTCATCCTCGAGTAAGAAACTTAAGTATTCTCGCGATTGCGCCATATCCCCACCTATATCCATCGCTCGATACGCAACAACTCATCCACATTCACCAACGACATCACCCGTTCGCCGACATTGAGTAAGCCACTGACATAAGCAATCACCTGAGAATCACCAAACGGAGGCATAATCTGTCCCTCCCCTTGATCAACCACATCGGAAACGGCATCGACCACTACGCCCATCACCTTGTTATTGGCGACTTCACTGGCGCGCAAAATCAGCACCACGGTTTCTCGGTGATAATCGACCTGTTTGGCCTGAAAGCGAATACGTAAATCCATCACGGGCACTATCATTCCGCGTAGGTTGATCACGCCCAAAATAAAAGTGGGCGAGCGCGGGATCAGTGTCGGTGACTCCCACACCCGAATCTCCTCTACCGTTTGGATATCGACGCCATACAGTTCGCCATCTAGTTCGAAGCTCAGATAGTCACTGCCTTGCAGTTGCTCAACACGATCATCGATATCGAGCACATTGTCTGATTCCGTTACCGTCTGCATCGCCTCTCCTTATGCCGCCGCGATATGACCGCTGGCATCGCTGACACGTGCTAAAAACTGAGTGATTAAGCCTTGGATATCTAAAATGAGTGAGACAGAGCCATCTCCTAGAATGGTCGCGCCTGAAATACCAGGCACGCGGGCATAATTTGACTCCAAGCTTTTGATCACCACTTGCTGCTGCCCGAGCAGCTCATCAAGCAGCAGGCCGACCTTTTTATCCCCGGCTTCGACCAAACAAAGCAGCTGTTTATCAAGATCGTCGCCACTGCTGCCGAGCTCAAACTCTTCTTTTAAACGAAGAATGGGAATGTTTTCTTCTCGCAACCGATAAAGCTGAACACCAGATGCGGTTTTAATTTGGCGGCTATCAATCTGAAGCGACTCAATGATAGAGATCAGCGGCACCACATATACTTGGCCTTCTACTTTCACCAACTGACCGTCTAAGATAGCCAATGTCAGCGGCAGGCTGATTTTAAAGGTACTGCCTTGCTCTGGTGCTGAGTGCACATCAATGTTGCCGCCCAGTTGCTCAATGTTGCGGCGCACCACGTCCATGCCCACGCCACGCCCTGACACATCAGACACTTGCTCCGCCGTTGAAAAACCCGGCGCAAACAAAAGATTAAAAACATGCGCGTCGGTCAGTTCACTGAGCGGGAGGTCGTCTGAAATCAGCCCTTTATCCAGCGCTTTGCGCCAGATCCTTTCTTTGTGTAATCCAGCGCCATCGTCACTGACTTCAATCACAATCGAGCCGCCCTGATGGTAAGCATTCAGATGCACTTTCCCTGTTTCAGGCTTGCCTTTTTCCGCGCGGACGTCTGGGGTTTCTAAGCCATGATCCACCGCGTTGCGAACCAAATGCACCAGCGGATCGGCAATTCGTTCGAGCACGGTTTTATCTAGCTCGGTGCTCTCGCCTTCAATAACTAACTCCACCCGCTTTCCCAACTGGGAGGAGAGATCACGAATCAAACGAGGGAAACGGTTAAAGGCAAAACTGATCGGCAACATGCGGATATCGAGCACGCTTTCTTGCAACTCTTTGGTATTGAGCATCAGTTGCTCAAGGCCAGATTGCAATTGCTCAATCCGCTCAGGGGAGAAGTCACTACTTAACTCTGCCAGCATCGACTGTGTAATCACTAGCTCGCCCACGAGGTTGATTAGGTTATCGACTTTGTCTATCTCCACCCGGATAGAAGACACACTGGCTTCGCTTTTCGCCGCAGGTTTGTTGGCTTTATTGGCAGCGGATTTGGGCTGAGAAGATGAGGCGGGCTTTTCCGGGGATTGTGGCACAGTGGCAGACGGTTCCACCTCAACCGGTTCGGTATCCACATCACTGGCCTCGCCACAATGGATAGGCGTAATCGTGAGATCGCACTCGTCTTCAACCCATTCAAAAATCGCTTCGATTTCATCACGTGGGACATGTCCATCAACCCGAATATCCCAACGTAAATACAGCTTTTCAGGGTCTAACTGCGCAAAACGTGGCAGTTGGGTCGGATCACAGCTAATTTCCGCCCCACCCGGTAATGCATGTAACTCACGCAAAATCCGGACAGGGTCATTGCCTGAAAACAACATATCCGGGTGAGGCACAAAGGTGATTAACCACTCTTCGATGTCTGCGGCCATCGCCTCCTGTGAGCCATGGTCACTCGATATCGGCTGCGTGGATAAAGCACTTGAAGAGAAATCAGCCGCACCGTCACTGTCCATAATCGCATTGAGGGCGGCAGTCACCGCATCTCGCTCGCTTTCGTCATACTCAGCCTCATTTTCGTATGCTTCAAGCATCGCGAGGATACAATCGCCACCACGCAGTAATACATCGATCGTGTGGCTGTCGAGCTGTCGCTTTCCCTCCCGAGCCTCGTCAAGCAAGGTTTCCATCACATGAGTGAAGTGACTAATATCGTCAAGATTAAAGGTGGCAGCCCCCCCTTTAATCGAGTGCGCAGCACGGAAAATGGTATTAATGGATTCAAGATCTGTCGCCCCCGGGTCAAGCGCCAAGAGCTCTCTTTCCAGCACTTCGAGGTTCTCACGACATTCTTCATAAAAGATGCGTCGTAACTGGTCCATATCCATGGCCATATCACCCTCCGTTGATGCGCCTTACAGCACGCGCTTTAGTGTTTTCAGTAAGGTATCTGGGTTGAATGGTTTAACAATCCATCCTGTCGCGCCCGCCGCTTTACCCGCCGATTTTTTCTCAGCAGACGCTTCGGTAGTGAGCATCAATATCGGCGTGAATTTGTACTGCTGCACGCCTCGCACTTGTTTAACAAACTCAAAACCATCCATCACCGGCATGTTGACGTCGGAAATGATGAGATCAAACTTTTTAGACTTTGCTTTTCGCAGTGCATCTGCACCATCATTCGCTGTTTCAACCTGATAACCCGCCTCTTTTAGCGTGTGGCTCACCATTTGCCGAATCGACACCGAATCATCCGCTGCTAGTATATTGGCCATCCTTTTACTCCTACTCCGTGTATCAAGTATTTAGCTTTAATAAAGTCGTCATGCCGGCATGTTGTGCCGAAGTATGTAAGCAATCCGGTACGTTTTGCCACTGAAGGTCATCACACGAAAGTACCAACCCCAGCAGTAATTGCAGGCCAGCACCATCGATTCGGCTCAGTTGGCTCGCGTCAATCACACATGAAGAGGCGTCCGCGACTTTCGCCTCCCAGTCCGCTTTGGCTTGCTGTACGTGAGAAACATCGAGAGATTTTCCGAGTTCTATTTGCATGGCTGAACCGCCCTAAACGGTTGTCAAAAAAAGATATCTCATTTGCTTGTTGAATAAGTGTAGCAATAATCAATCGAACAACTTATATAAGGCCTTATTTTTGCTGAGGAGGTTTTGGTCAATGCCTTGTTTATGAATCAGCACCATCAAGAATAGAAATTAAAAAACAATAAGATAAGAAAATCAGGCGGGATAAATGACAAAGCAAAGACACCTTTATGTGGCTTTTTGTCAATGCAAATTAATGAATAAGATCACAAAAAGTCGATATGCCAGGCAGGAATTCAGGTTTATACCCATGGAATGCGTCAGTTAAATAGACTTTGACATTCTTAGGTTAATGCTATTAAATAGAGCACCTTAGCCCGGATAGCTCAGTCGGTAGAGCAGGGGATTGAAAATCCCCGTGTCGGTGGTTCGATTCCGCCTCCGGGCACCATGTTTACGAAAATCCCTGCTTACACGAGTGGGGATTTTTTTATGCCGACACCGTGTCGGTGACCTTGCAGGCCGCACCTTGCAGGCCGCACCTTGCAGGCCGCACCGCTATAAACACGGTACGCAACGCTTTGCCACGACACCAAATGCATCCCCCTCTGGCACTTTTTGCTACCCTTTAAGTCGACTTCCGTTCAGTGCGATAGCGATTAGGCTTTTTACTCAACATCGCCTATTTATGGTAATCTGTTGGGGTTTATTCTTGTCTTTTACCTCATGGATCGAGTGTCATTAACGCATGTCAGCCAATAGCATTAAACTCTCAACAGAGCGACTTCAAGCCGGTCTTTATATCAAACTGCCGCTAAAATGGCGCGATCATCCGTTTATGCTTAATCGTTTTCAAATAGAAAGCGAGGCACAAGCGAAGGTGATACGCTCGCTCCCAACAAGCTTTGTCTACTACTACCCAGATAAAAGTACGACAGTCCCCTTACCCGCGCTGACAGAAAAAAAAGAAAACCCGGATGAAGTCGATCCACATGCAGTCAGCCGAGAAAAAGCGGCGATGGAGCAGGAAAAACAACAGCGCATAGAGGAACAACGCCGCTTTCGTGCTCGCATTCAAAAAGTGCAGAAGCATTATCAACGTTCGATGGCACAGCTACGGGCCATCAATATGAAGGCAGCCAACCGTCCACAAGCGGCTAACGAGGATGTCCGCATGCTCGTCGATAGCATGATGGTCTTTGGTAGCGAATCGAATGTCACCCTGCATCTAATGGACGATCCGAGCCTGGCAGAAGACATGTATGCGCACTCACTGAATGTGGCCGTCCTCGCGCTGATGTTGGCACGCAGTAACGGGTACGACAATGATCAGCTTCGCGCATTGATCACCGGCGCGGTGCTGCATGATATCGGTACCAAGAAGGTGCCGTCGGCCATCGTGCGAAAAAAGGAGCGACTGACAGAGCCGGAAATGAATTACTACCGTCAACATGTTAATTATGGGGCGGAGCTGGTAGCAGAAATGGAAGAGTGTACCCCTGAAGTCGAAACCATCATTGCCCAGCACCACGAGTTTGCTAACGGCAGTGGCTTCCCCAAAGGCCTATTGGGTGATGACATCGACGAAGCGGCGCAGATTGTCAGTATGGTGAACTTTTTTGACCGCTTATGTCGTCCTCAGTTTGGCGCATCCGCACGGATGCCTTTTGCCGCCTTGTCTCATCTTTTTAAAGACAATAAAGCCAAATTCAACCCGCGTCTGTTGGCACTATTTGTCAAGATGATGGGCGTTTATCCGCCAGGAACGGTGGTAAAGTTGTCGAATGACGATCTCGGCATGATTATCTCGGTGAACAGCTCTGCCCTACTTAAACCCAATGTGATGATTTATGACCCGGATATTCCTTCTGATCAAGCCACCATCATTGACATGCGTGACAGTGAGCTAGAGATAGACACGGCTGTGCCTATCTCTAAATTGCCAGACGCGGTAAAAGAATACCTGAAGCCGCGCACCCGGATTTCGTATTTTATGGACGCTGACGGCTAAGCGACGACACATTAATCGCCACTAGGATCAGCTTTGTCCGCTTTCTCGACGGCTCGATGCAGCTCCACCGTCAGGTTATCAATAAGGCGTGTCGTACCAAGATAGGCGGCGACGAGAATCACCGCTTGTCGGCTGTTTTCATGCAATTGCGCAAGAGACGTGGCGTCACGAATATAAAATTCATCAGGCTGTAACCCCGCCGCACGCAGTTGATCGTGAGCATCTTCAATCAGATCATCGAGATCACGACGCCCATTACGCATTTGTACACTCATCCAGCGCATGGTTTTCGCCAGCACTGGTGCACGTTGACGCTCATCGACGGTTAGGTTGTTATTACGGGAGCTCATCGCCAACCCATCGCTTTCACGCACGGTAGGCACACCAATAATTTCAATCGGCATAGCCATGTCTGCCACCAATTTGCGGATCACCGCCAATTGCTGAAAGTCTTTTTCGCCAAAGCAGGCCACCGCCGGCTGTACCAAATTAAAGAGTTTGCTCACCACGGTGGCGACACCACGGAAATGACCGGGGCGCGATGCCCCTTCTAACATGGTTGAAAGTCCTGGCACCTCAACTCTAGTATGTGCATCCAGTCCGTGTGGATAGAGGGTATCGGCCGTTGGTGTAAACACCAACTCCACGCCCTCCTCACGCAACTTGGTCAAATCATCATCCAATGTACGCGGGTAGTTGGTTAAGTCGTCCGCGCGATCAAATTGCATCGGATTAACAAAAATGCTAACCACCACCACATCGCCTTGCTCCCGGGCTTTGCGAACCAAGGTTAAATGCCCTTGATGGAGATTCCCCATGGTCGGCACAAAGGCGATGCGCTTATCCGCTTTTTGCCACTGGCTGATTTGATCGCGCAGTGGCGCCACCTCAGAAATTACCTGCATACTCGGTCTCTCTATTTAAACGTGTGGGCGGAACCGGGAAATTCGCCACTCGCCACTTCTTGCACATACTTAGCCACCGCAGCGCGCACATCACCGGCCTCTGCCAAGTAGTTTTTCGAGAACTTGGGCATGTAGTTTGCCGATACGCCGAGCATATCATGCATGACCAAAATTTGACCATCGGTGTCACCGCCGGCACCAATGCCAATCACTGGCACCGACACCGTATCGGTAATACGTTTAGCCAGTGAGGCGGGCACGCATTCAAGTAGGATAATCTGTGCACCGGCCTTCTCTAGCGCGACCGCATCGGCCACCATTTGCTCCGCTTTCTCTTCCTCACGGCCTTGTACTTTAAAGCCACCAAAGATATTCACCGATTGCGGGGTGAGGCCCAAGTGCGCACAAACCGGCACGGCGCGCTCAGTCAGCATTTTCACCGTATCAACCAGCCATGATCCGCCCTCAATTTTGACCATATTGGCGCCCGCTTTGATCAACGCTGCGGCATTGGTACAGGCTTGCTCAGGCGTTGCGAAGCTCATAAATGGCATATCGGCCATCAGCAAGCTGTTGGGACTGCCCGCTCGCACGCAACGGGTGTGATACGCCAGCTCGTCAACCGAGACTGACAAGGTATCGCTTTTTCCTTGCAACACCATGCCTAACGAATCGCCAACTAATAAAACAGGCACGTCCTGCTGCTCAAATAATTGAGCAAAGCTCGCATCATAGGCAGTCAAGGACGCAAACTTCTGCCCTTGCTGCTTCCAAGTGATCAGATCGGTAATTGTGATTTTTTTCATTGTGTCTCCCAAAGCCTGAAACTGGGGCCCACCGATTAAGCGTGATCGCTAATACGGGTTAAACCATTGCGATCAACGCGCGTCAGGCACGCGGCGAGGGTGCTGCCATCAGGCAGGCACAAGTCGGGGGCGATGTCGGCAAGTGGATAAAGCACGAACTCACGCACTTTCATGCCGTAATGTGGCACCGTCAGTCGCGGCTCATCAATGACGCGATTGCCATAGAGTAGAATATCGAGGTCCAAGGTTCTCGGTCCCCAACGCTCTGCTTTGCGTTCCCTGCCATAATCAAGCTCAATGGCTTGTGTTGCATCCAATAGTGTCAGAGGGTCAAGCTGGGTGTCCAGCGCCGCGACGGCATTAACATAATCGGGCTGATCGGTCGGCCCCATGGGTTTGCTGGTATAAAGGGCTGATACTGCCACAAAACGACTCTGCGGCAGTGTCTTTAACGCAGCAATCGCCTGTTTGGCTTTTTCTACAGGCTCACCGAGATTGCTGCCAATGGCGATATATACCCGATTCATGCGTCTGAATTTGACTGCGGTTTACGCCGACGTGGCGGTCCCTTACGCCGACGAGACTTGGGTTTACGCGTATTATGAGCTTTATTGATCGCACGCACCATTTTTTGGCGGCCACTTTGATCTGCACGCTGAAAGTCTCGCCACCACGCACACAGCGCTTCGGTCTCTTCACCTTCGACCGCACCGCGCATCTCGAGCAAATCAAATGCCGCTCGGAATTTTTTCTCGTCCAGTGTTTTAAACGCACGCGCACCAGTGCGACGAGTCATACGCATTTGCAATTGCCACACTTCACGTATCATGGCGGTGAAGCGCCGCGGAATGGCGATGGTCTTAACTTGCTCATCCACAATGTCACTGGCGGCCACCATGAAGGCATCGTAGTAGCTCAAACCACTCTCAAATGCCATTTCTTCCGCCCGTGTCACCAAGGGATACCAAAGCATGGCAGCAAATAAGAAAGCCGGATTAATGCGCTGTTCGTTAACCACCCGCTTATCAGTTGAGCGTAATACCTGCTCTAACATCTGTTCCGTTTGGCTAGATTGCGCTTCGGTAAAGTGCGCGGCCACGGCAGGGAAAAGCTGCTGAAATAAATTATACTCGCGCAACATTTGGTACGTCGCGAACCCTTGACCGGACTGCAACAGCTTCAAGCTTTCTTCAAACATTCGCGCGGCCGGGATGTCTTGCAATAACGGCGCAAGCTCGACAATCGGCGCCGCTGTCGCGCTATTAATCGTCATATCAAGCTTAACCGCAAAGCGCACGGCGCGTAGCATCCGTACCGGATCTTCACGGTAACGCGTTTCAGGATCACCGATCAGGCGGATAACGCGGTTATTGAGATCATCGAGCCCCCCCGCATAATCCCGAATAGAAAAGTCGGCGATATTGTAATACAGCCCGTTCACCGTAAAGTCACGGCGCTGCGCGTCTTCATCGATGGTGCCATATACATTGTCACGCAATAGCATCCCGTCTTCCGAGCGAGCGGTTTGCTTATCTTTTTCGCCTTTACCGTGATGGCCTCGGAACGTGGCGACCTCGATCACATCGCGGCCAAATAAGATATGGGCAAGACGAAAACGCCGCCCAATGAGCCGGCAGTTACGAAACAGCTTTTTGACTTCATCTGGCGTTGCGTCGGTCGCAATATCGAAGTCTTTGGGTTCACGCCCCAACAATAAATCTCGCACACCGCCACCAACGAGGTACGCTTCAAAGCCCGCTTTGTGCAGGCGATAAAGCACTTTCAGCGCATTTTCGCTGATACCTTTGCGCGAAATGCCATGTGCTTTGCGGGGGATAACTTCCAACTTAAGATCCTCAATTTCGCGTGTTTTACTATCACGATTCAGAACCTTACGGCAAAAGCTGGTCACTCGATTAAAGATAGCTCACCTCGTATTTAATTGTTCGGGCCATGAAACAGCGGCATATAATATATCAGGGTGGGCCATTTTAGAATGCTGTCGTCACTTCCGTTTTTCTCGGTATCTGTGTCAACGACCAACGCTTAACCGCCAGGTCCAATAATTGGGTGGGACTAGCCACCTCTTGCTCAGCCACTGCATGCAAACCAAGAAACGTCATCGCTGCGCGTAAAGCTGGCAGCGGCACTTGATTATCAATGGCAGGAGCCCGGTTTTGCTTAGAAAGCTTGTGTCCCTCTGCATTGACAGCCAGAGGAAGGTGTAAATAACGCGGCACGGGTTGGCCGAGTTGTTGGTACAACGCGATATGGCGCCCTGTCGGCATAATTAAATCCGCCCCACGCACGATATCGGTCACGCCTTGGTCGATATCATCCAATACCACCGCAAGGTTATACGCATACAAGCCATCGCGTCGTTTGATGATAAAGTCTTCATTGGCAAGATGCGCATCAAGACCAAGCGTACCATGCAACCTGTCCTGAAAAGCGAGCACCTCGACGGGACTTTTTAGTCTCACCGCCGCCGCTTGCGCCCCTTTACCTTTATCACGACACCAACCTGGGTAGACGCCGCCCGCCTCTTTAATCTGCCGACGCGTACAGGTGCAATAATACGCCTGTCCCGATGCAAGCCAAGCCTCTATTTGTGCTTGGTAATCAGAAAGGTGCTGGCTTTGGTAACGCACCTCTCCGTCCCACTCAAAACCAAACGCCTCTAGCGTGCGCAAAATGTCACTCGCGGCGCCCGGCTGCTCCCGAGGCGGATCGATATCTTCAATCCGAACCAGCCATTGCCCATGGTGTGCACGCGCATCTAAATACGAGCCAAGTGCCGCCACCAATGAGCCAAAGTGTAGCGGGCCCGACGGGGAAGGGGCAAAACGGCCAATATAAGCGGTCTGCAAAGTCATGATAAGCGCATAGACAGTAGGTGCAACGCCTGCAGCGAGTGTGAATAGCGCAAATTGTACGGGGATCTTGCGCTAACACAAGCACCCTAAAACACAAAAAGGGAGCCGAGGCTCCCTTTTATCTGTCTGATTTTCTCTCCGCTAACCACGGCTAGGCATCGATGTGTGCAAATATAACGCGCCAGCGTTAGCCAGCCATTTGCTTTTCTTTTAGCTCAGCCAGTGTTTTACAATCAATACACAGCTCTGCTGTTGGGCGAGCTTCTAAGCGGCGCACCCCAATTTCGATACCACACGAGTCGCAAAAGCCGAAGTCATCATCTTCGATACGCTGCAATGTCTTATCGATCTTCTTAATCAGCTTGCGCTCGCGATCGCGATTACGCAGCTCTAGGTTGAATTCCTCTTCCTGTGCTGCACGATCGACAGGATCGGGGAAATTGGCCGCCTCATCTTTCATATGATTCATGGTGCGGTCGACTTCTTCCCTGAGCTGATTACGCCACGCATTGAGGATTTTACGGAAATGCTCAAGCTGAGCCTCTCCCATATACTCCTCTCCAGGTTTCTCCTGGTATGGCTCTAATCCGGCAATGGCCAGGATGCCCAGCGATTTCTTTTCTTTGCTTTCTGGCATTCAGCTTCTCCTAAAAAACCTTGACATGACCCGTGTCTGTCAAATGAGGGCGCTATCTATAGCAGAAAGCCTTTAGGGTGGCAATCTTTGATTTACGCCGCGCAACGCCCAATGTGAACATGCTTACACTTTTGCGGTATGACTAACAAAAGGTACGGAATTAACCAGATTTAGCTCACTCGGCGACATCTGAGCCTGATAGCAGATCACTTCTACCCCTGACGCCAACGCCTGATTTAATAACTGGTTATAATCCGGGTCGATATGGGGGGCACCAGTGACTTTTTCAATCCCCGAGTGCAAAACAACGAACAATAAAACCGCACGATGTCCTTGCTCTGCCATCGCCATCAGCTCACGCAAGTGCTTTTGCCCACGCGTCGAGACGGCGTCCGGAAACGCGCCCCAGCCGTCTTCCTCCAATAATGTGACACTCTTTACTTCTATATAGCAGTCCGCTTTGTCATCGTCACGTAATAGTAGGTCTATGCGGCTGTTTTCACTGCCATAGCGTACTTCCGTCTGTAATTGTCGATACCCCACTAGTTCAGGAATACGATTCGCCTGCACCGCCTCAACCGCTAAGGTGTTGGCGCGCGCCGTGTTGACACAAATCCAGTGTCCCTGCTGGGTATGATTAAGCTCCCAACTGTGAGGGTATTTACGCTTGGTATTATCGGAGGTGGAATACCAAACGGTATCGCCTGGCGTCGCACAACCGGTCATCGCCCCCGTATTGGCACAATGCATGGTCAGCGACTCGCCATTAGCCAAGGTCACATCGGTTAAAAAACGTTTATAGCGGCGTACTAAGGTTGCCGACGCCAATGGTGGGGAAAACTGCATCTGCCGTTCCTGCTGATAATTAACAAAGGCTGAATTGATGCAGGCATTGGTATAACGCCCGCCCCTCATTATCTCGAGGTATCGATTCATCCGACGCGGAGGAAGGCGAAGCATATAATCCAAATCGTTGACACGCAAATGTCTGGGCAGGAGGCGTCGGTAAGTCCAGCGCACCGTCATCTTTGACACCACGACGCAAGGTAATATGCGGGGTAAACGCATGACTGTCCGCTTTCGCTGGCCAAACGGGTAAGGTCTGTAAATGATGAGCCAGCGCCAATAAGGCTTGCGGAGGAGACGCTAACGTTGCACAGACAATCCTCGGCTGAGCCCATACTTCAACGGTCGAGGCCGTGATGGAAAAGGCGGGCAGTTGAAGGTCTTGCACCGTGGCTTGTAGACGAGGAATATATGTATTCGGCACATCACCCAAAAACGCCAAGGTGAGGTGTAAGTTTTGATCGGGCACCGCATGCCCGACTCCACTGAGACGATTTTTATACGCCACCAGCTGCGCCCGGGCGGTTTGGTTAATGCCCTCCTCCAAACCTAGCGCGAAAAATAGTCGCATGGGCTCTCCTTTTACGCTCAGTCCGTTAAAATAGTCACTTTGATTCTGACACAAAGGGCAAATTCTTGTCGCAGCTTCCGATTGATGCCGTGATACCTGACCTGATAGACGGGCTCGCGGCCTATCCACAAATCGTCTTATCCGCACCACCAGGAGCGGGTAAGTCGACGCGCTTACCCCTCGCGCTACTTGAGCAAGCACCACTGCCGGGAAAAATCGTGCTACTGGAACCCCGTCGGCTCGCCGCTCGCAACATTGCTCGCTTCCTCGCCCATCACCTGGATGAGCCTATTGGCCAAACCATAGGTTTACGCATGCGTGGTGAGACAAAAGTCAGTGCTAAAACGCGTGTTGAGGTGGTCACTGAGGGAGTGCTGACACGTTTGCTGCAAACCGACCCCATGCTCGATGGCGTGAGTGTGATCATGTTCGACGAGTTTCACGAACGCAGCCTGCATGCCGATCTTGCGCTCGCCTTGAGCCTAGATTGCCAAGCCGGCTTGCGAGATGATCTGCGCCTAGTGGTCATGTCTGCCACCTTAGATAATCACGCCTTGGCGCAACATTTACCCGACGCTCTGACCCTGACAACTGAAGGGCGCAGCTACCCGATTCATTATCACTATCACCCACTGTCACGGCATTCACCATGGGCCAGCGCAGTAGCGAGCGCCAGCCTTGATTTTATCGCTCAACACGCAGGGTCGGCCCTACTCTTTCTCCCCGGCGTGGGCACGATTAAACAGGTTTATGCCGCCCTAGAAGGGCACCTACCTGATGACATGGATTTGCACCGCCTCCACGGCAGCCTTGACGTCTCGGCGCAACACGCCGCGATTGCGTCTCCCTCCCCTGGAAGACGTAAGTTAGTGCTCACAACCAACATTGCTGAAACCAGTTTAACCATCGAAGGGATTCGTTTAGTCATCGATGCTGGGCTTGAGCGCTTGGTGTTGCACCAAGCCCAAACCGGTATCAATAAATTGGTGACGCGGCAAATAACGCGTAGCGCTGCCATCCAGCGTGCGGGGCGAGCAGGTCGTCTCGAGGAAGGGCAATGCCTGCGTTTATACGGTGAAGAGCAATTTCAGCGCTTACCTGCCACTCCCACCGCGCCGATCTTGCGAGAGGACTTGACCGATCTTGCCCTCAATGTCATCCAGTGGGGCTGTGATGTCAAAGATTTACATTGGCTTGACGTGCCGCCCACCAAGCATTGGCAAGCGGCCTGTACCAGACTGACACAATTGGGGCTGATTGATACGCGCCAAGGACTCACAGCGCTGGGGCAACGTGCCATCCAATTGGCCGCTAGCCCGCGCGCTGCCGCCATGTTGGCTCGGGCTGAAAAGGCGGATACCGCCGTGTTATCCACCGCCTGCTGGCTCGCCGCATGGGCCGACAAACCGATGACCTCAGGTGTATCACTGGCGCTGATTGACCAATTACAGGCGGTCATGTCTCACAAAGACTATCAAGACCGCGCGCAATCGCTGGCACGGGTGCTTGGGATAAAGTTACAACGCTCACTCGATGAAGCCATATTGCCATTGATGGCCGCGAACATCTGGCCAGATAGAATCGCATTGAGACGGGGAAAAACGGGGCGCTTTATGATGGCCAATGGTCACGGCGTGACACTCGATAGCCAAGACGCACTCAGTCACAACGAGGCAATCGTGGTTTGTGATGTGATGGCCGGCGAGCAACACGACAGCCGCGCCTACAGTGCTATCGCGCTTTCACTGCGCTCGCTACAACAAATGCGCCCCGACTTATTACGTCAACATGAGGTCGTACAATGGGATGACCAACGCGGCACATTACAAGCAGAAAAACAGCAACGCCTTGGCGAATTAGTGCTTTATCGTGAGCCACTTAATACACTCAGCGCCGAGCAGCAGGCGCAAGGGTTATTAGACGCCGTGCGCCAAAAAGGCATTAATACATTGAACTGGCAAAGCGGCAGCCAATCCTTGCTCACCCGCGCCCGCTGCGCACAAGCCTGGGGACTGGATATCATGCTACCGCCACTTAGCGACGACGACTTATTGGCATCGCTCGATACCTGGCTGGCGCCTTTTGTCCATGGCATGTCACGTTGGCAAGCCCTGCAGCAGTTGGATCTCAAGCCCGTGCTGGAGGCCTGGTTCGGTTTTGCGGTAACACAGCAATTAAACACCGCGTTGCCCACACACATTACTGTCCCAACCGGATCACGTTATCCGCTGCGCTATAACCCGGAAAACGCGCCCGTCTTAGCGGTAAAAATGCAGGAAATGTACGGACAGGCGGATACACCCACCCTGGCTAACGGCAAGGTGGCCGTGCAAGTGGAGTTGCTCTCTCCCGCCGGACGACCACTGCAAATCACGCAAGATCTGGCGGGGTTTTGGCAAGGCAGCTACAAAGAGGTGCAAAAAGAAATGAAAGGGCGCTACCCTAAGCACCTTTGGCCTGATGATCCGGCCAACCATGCGCCAACCCGTAAAACCAAGCGCCATTTTAACCAGAGTTAAGCTATTGTATGGCAGAGAAAAAAATACGCTCACGCCCGAGCAACAAAAAACGTTCATCACCCAAGCGCCAGCCCAAAAAGACGTCTACTAAGCCAAGTTGGGGGAAACGCCTGTTAGGCTTGGGGCTAAAGTGCAGCCTCGTCGGGATTGCGGCCGTCGTTATGTTAGGTATCTATCTGGATGGTAAAATCCAAGACAGGTTCAGCGGCCAGATTTGGCAGCTTCCTGGGGTCGTTTATGGCCGAGTCATCAACCTGTCTCCTGGCAGCGACTTTTCCCTTTTGCAGCTGCGCCAACAGCTAGACGCCCTCAACTATCAGAAAGTGCGTACGCCCAAACGGCCTGGCGAGTATTCGGCGTCAAGCACCCGGCTTGAGATCATTCGTCGCCCATTTGATTTTGAGGATGGGCCCGCGCCGGCGCGTCATGCGATGTTGAGCTTTGCTGACGGCCAAGTGGGTAAAATCACCGAGGTAAACAGCCAACAACCGCTAGGATTACTGCGTATCGAGCCCAAGCTGTTGGGCATGATGGAATCTGGAATTCGCGAGCAGCGTTTATTCTTACCACGAGAGCGCTTTCCCGAATTTTTAGTTGAAGCTTTGATTACCACGGAAGACAGAGACTTCTATCATCACGAAGGCGTCTCTCCTACGGGTATTTTGCGTGCCTTGGTCGCCAATATTCGCGCAGGACGCACCGTGCAAGGTGGCTCGACGCTTACCCAACAGCTGGCTAAAAACCTATTCCTCACCCGTGATCGTACCTTGTGGCGTAAGGTGCAAGAAGCCTACATGGCTTTGATCCTCGATTTTCGCTACAGCAAAGACAAAATCCTAGAGGCCTATCTTAACGAGGTCTACCTTGGCCAAAACCGCGGCGAGCCAGTGCATGGCTTTCCTTTGGGCGCGCGCTTGTATTTTGGTCGCCCTATCAGTGAGCTACGTGTTGATCAACTCGCGCTGCTGGTTGGCATGGTAAAAGGGCCATCTTATTACAATCCCTTCCGCCACCCTGAACGCGCGAAAACGCGACGTGATCTGGTATTACGCTTGATGCTCGAGCAAAATCTACTCACCAGTGCCAATTACGATGCTGCCGCCAGTCGTCCTCTCGATATTCAGACCACCCCGACACTTTCGCGTCCCCAACCCGCCTATTTTGATCAACTTAAAGAGGAGATCCGCCAACATGTAGGCGATAACTACGCGGCAGGAGAAGGGCTACGTATATTTACCACACTGGATCCTGTCTCACAGCAAGCCATTGAAGGCGCGGTGGTGGATAAAGTTAAGGCGCTGAAAAATAGGGCTGGCAACAAACTTGAAGCGGCGGCCGTCATCGCAGACCGACGCAGCGGTGAAATACGCGCTATGGTTGGTGGGGCGCGCCCGGGCTTTGCAGGCTTTAATCGCGCATTAAATGCCAAACGTCCTATCGGCTCGCTCTCAAAACCGGCGGTGTATCTGACCGCGTTGAGCCATCCCGAACGTTTCCAGCTCACCAGTAAGATTGACGATAAACCGATTCGCTTGGAGGGCAGCCAAGGCAGTAGCTGGCAACCACGCAACTATGATCGCCAGTATCGAGGCCGTGTGTCCTTACTCACCGCTCTCGCCAAGTCTTATAACGTCCCGACGGTGAATCTCGGCATGCAGTTGGGGTTAGATGAGGTGATCAATACCTTTGGCAAACTGGGTGCTAATACCGATAATATCCCCCAGGTACCGTCATTGCTCCTCGGCGCGTTTAGCATGAGTCCCTTCGACGTCACCCAAATCTATCAAACGCTCGGCAGTGGTGGGCAACGTGCACCATTAACCGCCTTACGCGCGGTCACCACCAAAGAAGGACAGAGCCTTTATCAAAACTGGCCAAAAGCCGAGCGTGTTGTCTCTCAGCAAGCCGGCTGGCTAACGCTGTATGCGATGAAGCAAGTGGTGCAACAAGGCACCGGCGGTTATTTAAAACGTCATCATGGCAACGTGGCACTGGCCGGCAAAACCGGCACCACAGACGATAACCGAGACAGCTGGTTTGTGGGTATTGATGATAAAGAAGTCACCACGGTGTGGCTTGGCCGCGACGATAACCAATCGACCGGGCTCACCGGGGCCTCAGGCGCATTGCGTGTCTATGATGATTATCTCAGTCGCCGAGGCGCCAGTGCGCTGACGTTATCTTGGCCGGCTCACATCACGACGGTCGCGGTGACGCAAAAAGGCAGTCAATACCAGCTGAGCTGTCGCGGAGATGCCTCGCTGCCAGTTTGGGACATTGATGGGCAGTTTGCCAAGCGCTGTGGTCAGTCAGACCCGGTCGGGTGGCTGAAAGGTTTATTTAATTAACCGTCAGCACACCATCAGGCATCACCGTTCAAGCTCGTAATAAAAAGCCCCGGCCATCATGGCCGGGGCTTTTTTATCCAATATTAATCCGAATCACAGATACGGTGAGCACAGATACGGTGAGGTCGTTAACTACGCAAGCCTGTCCCTTTGGAAATCAAACCCCACGCCAGCGCATACAAGCCGATAATAAACAGCGTCAGTACCCCAAACGATGTCATGATGCCGACATCTGACACGCCAAGAAAGCCGTACCGGAACGCGTTCACCATGTACACAATCGGGTTGAGCTTGGATACCCCTTGCCAAAAATCGGGCAACAGTGAGAGTGAATAAAACACCCCACCTAAGTAGGTTAAGGGCGTCAGCACAAAGGTGGGGATAAGGCTAATGTCGTCAAACGTTTTGGCGAAGATAGCGTTGATAAGCCCACCCAATGCGAACACCGCCGAAGTAAAGACCACGGTGGTAATCACGATCAACGGATGCGCTATCTGCAAGTCGACGAAGAACAAAGAGGTCATGGTCACCAAGGCGCCGACCGCTAACCCCCGACACATCCCGCCACCGATATAACCGGCAATGATCACGTAATTGGGGATCGGCGCCACCAAAAGCTCTTCAATATTATGCTGAAACTTAGCACTAAAAAATGAAGACGCCACGTTCGAGTAGGAGTTGGTGATCACCGACATCATGATAAGCCCCGGCACGATATACTCCATGTAAGAGAAACCTTCCATCTGGCCAATCCGCGAGCCAATCAGATTACCGAAAATGATAAAATAGAGGCTCATGGTAATCGCGGGCGGAACCAACGTTTGCACCCAGATACGGGTAAAGCGCGCCACTTCTTTATGAATCAGCGTTCGAAAGGCGACCCAATACAAAGCATTCATGCACGCTCCTCCCCATTTTGCTGAATTAAGGTGACAAATAGCTCCTCAAGGCGGTTTGCCTTATTGCGCATCGACAGCACCTGCACCCCTTGTTGCGACAACTGATCAAAGACAGGGGTCAACCCGACTGACTTATTCACTTCGACTTCCAAGGTATTGGTATCGGTTTTCTGCCAGTTGACACCGTCTAAGGTGCTCAGTTTATGCCCTGGCTGTAAATCAAGGATAAACGTCTCTGCGTCCAGCTTCGCCAGCAAGGCCTTCATGGAGGTATCTTCCACCAGCTCGCCTCGATTGATGATACCGATGTTGCGACACAAGGTTTCGGCTTCTTCAAGGTAGTGGGTGGTAAGAATAATGGTGATCCCTTGCCGGTTTATCTCGGAGAGAAAGTCCCACATTGAACGACGCAGCTCAATATCGACACCAGCGGTTGGCTCGTCCAAAATCAACAGACGAGGCTCATGCATCAGCGCACGGGCGATCATTAAGCGACGCTTCATGCCTCCCGACAAATTACGGGCAGGCTCGTGGCGCTTATCCCATAAATCGAGCTGCGAGAGGTATTTTTTCGCGCGTAATTTGGCTTGGTCGCGGGGCACACCATAGTAACCCGCTTGGTTCACCACGATCTGCTCCACTTTCTCAAACTGGTTAAAGTTAAACTCTTGTGGCACCAGCCCGATTTGTTTTTTGGCTTCCACTTTTTGTGTATCGAGATCGTAGCCAAAAATGCTCACCTGCCCCTGGGTTTTATTCACCAGTGAGCTCAAAATGCCAATGGTGGTGGATTTGCCCGCCCCATTTGGCCCCAATAGCGCATAAAAATCGCCCTCATCCACAGAGAGCGATACCCCTTTTAGCGCCTTAACACTGGTCCCATAGGTTTTGACCAGGTCTTTGATGTCGATGGCTTTCATAAGCTCCCGTTCTTTTAAGGCATGACCTCGGTCACTCGGTGCGCAGCACGGAGTGCGTCATAACGGCTATCAAAAGTATGATCGTCAGTGAGCCAATTTTTAACATGTAAGCGCTCAAGCTGATCCCGTGTTTTTTGATGGGGGCAGAGCAGAAAAACTTGGCAATTGGCGTCAACCGCATCTTTGATCGCATTTTCCAGCGCGAGGCCGACGGTCATATCAATCATGGGCACGTCACTGAGGTCTAAGATCATGACATCGAATTCCTCGATTTTACTGTGCTGACGTGCAATCGCTTTCGAGACACTGAATATCATTGGGCCTGAGAGATAGAAAAACAACACTTTTCCGTTGGCGCTGTCTAGTAAAGCCCTTTCCATCTCGCTCAGGGGGACGTCATCTTCATCCGCATCACTGATCGCTTTGACCTGCTTTTCTTGCTCACGGCTTAAGTGTTCGATGGCAATAATATTGGCAATAAACACGCCCACACCCACTGCCACGATTAAGTCCACCAGCACGGTTAATATCATCACCCCATACATGATCACGGTTTGATGTAAGCTGACTTTGTGAGCACGTTGGATAAAGGTGCGGTCAAGGATATTGAAGCCCACATAGATGGCGATACCCGCCAGCACCGCCATCGGGATGGGTTCAGTCAAAAAGCCTGCGACCAAGATCACCGCTGCTAGAATAAGGGCGCGTACAATGGCCGCAAAGGGTGAGCGCCCGCCCACTTGCACATTGACGACCGTGCCCATGGTGCCACCCGCGCCCGGCAAAGCGCCAAATAATCCCGCCACCATGTTGGCCAGTCCCTGCCCGCGCAGTTCTTTATCCGAATCATGCTCTTCGCGCGTCAACGAGTCAGCGATGACCGCAGAGAGCAAGGTATCAATGCACCCCAAGGTCCCCAACACTAACGCATCCACCATCATGGTGGTGAGTACCTCACTGTCAATGTGTGGCAGCATCAAGGTGGGCAAGCCAGTGGGAATCACACCAATACGGCGAATCGCCTCAAGATCAAACCACCACATTGACAACACAGTCACCACCACCAAGGCAACGAGTTGCACCGGCATATAACGGCGGTATTTTTGTGGGAAAGAAAAGAGGATCCCCAGCGTCAATAGCCCTAATAGCAGCTCACTTTGTTGGGTATGCGCGATGAGATCGGGCAGCGCTTGCAAGGTCCCGAGTACGCCACCGTCAGGGGTGCCTTGCCCCAGTAAAGGCGGTAACTGCAAAATGATCAAGATAACGCCAATGCCGGACATAAAGCCCGATATCACGCTGTATGGCATTAAAGTGACGTATTTTCCAAGCTTCAAGGTTCCTAAGATCACTTGGAATAAGCCCGCCATCATCACCACCGTAAAGCCCATTGCCATGCCCCCTTCGGGATAACGTGACACCATGGTGGTGAGTACCGCGGTCATGATCACTGTCATCGGGCCGGTCGGCTCTGAGATAAGGGTTGAAGAGCCACCAAACAACGCAGCAAACAGACCTACTAAAATGGCCCCCCACATGCCGGCTTCGGCACCGGCACCTGACGCTACCCCGAAGGCCAGCGAGAGGGGCAAAGAAATAACCGCCGTGGTGACGCCCCCAAACAGGTCCCCTTTCAGGGTCCAGTTCTTGAATCGTTCGAATTTCAAAACAGCTGATCCTTTCAAGTCGTATGAGTGTCACGGCCATGACGGCTTTACTCACTGGCACGGGGGTCCCCCAGTGCGCGCGCCAGTATATAGGAATGTGCACAAGATCAAATCAGGAGGGGAAACGCATGGTCAGTTTTCAACCAAAAAGAATAAAATGATGAGAAATGTGGCAAATATTCACTAAATATCTTGTATTTAAGTGATCGTGATGGGGTGTTTTTTGCTAGGCGGGAAACGCGCGGATCCCTCTAAAAAGTCATGACAGCACACAAACCCGCTCATGACGCCAGTTTGCGAGTTTGTGTGTATCGAGGTGTAATAGACGTTGAACAGTGCGCTATGGCATCACTTCTACCAAGCGGTTGGCCGCCTCTAATGCTGGTTTGCGTGTGGTAAAAATATGCGCGTCTCTGACCCAATCACCGATGTGAAGGCGCTGCAGCTGCTCACGTGTCTCATCGTGCGGGCACAGTAAAAACACCGTGCACTCGGCCTCACGCGCATCTTTAATCGCGTTCTCTAACGCCAAGCCCACCGTCATGTCTAACATGGGCACATCGCTTAAATCCAAGATCATCACACGGAACTCGTTGATGTGGGCATGCTGGCGTGCAATCGCTTTCGAGACACTGAAAATCATCGGCCCGGAAAGATAGAAAAACAACACTTGGCCATTGCTGGCATCAAGCAGCGCACGCTCTTCGTCATCAAGCGGCACTTCATCATCTTCGGCATCACTGATGGCACGCACTTGCTTGGCTTGCTCTCGGCTTAGGCGCTCAATCACCAATAAGTTGGCAATGAATACCCCCAAGCCAACGGCAACAATCAAGTCGACAAATACCGTCAGCGCCATCACGCCATACATGATCCCCGTCTGCTGTAAGCTGATCTTGTGGGCGCGATGAAGAAAGCTCCAATCGAGGATATTAAAACCGACGTACAAGGCGATGCCCGCCAATACTGCCATCGGGATGGGCGCGGTCAGCGCACCGGCGACCAATACCACCGCGGCTAACATCGCCGCCCGCAAAATTCCCGATAAGGGAGAACGCGCGCCTACTTGTACATTCACCACGGTGCCCATAGTCGCCCCCGCGCCAGGGAGCGCACCAAATAACCCGGCAATCATATTGGCGACGCCCTGTCCGCGCAGCTCGCGATCAGAGTTGTGTTCTTGCCGCGTCAGTGAGTCAGCAATCACCGCGGTTAATAAGGTATCAATACAGCCTAAGGTGCCCAGCACGAGGGCATCAATCACCATCGCAGTAAAATGCTCAGCCGTGATATGCGGAAGCACTAGCGAGGGTAAGCCAGTGGGTATTTCCCCAATACGACGAATGCTGTCGGTATCAAACAATAAAATCGACACCAAAGTGATACTGACGAGTGCGACAAGCTGTGCGGGAATAAAACGACGATATTTCGCCGGAAAATAAAACAAGATGCCAAGCGTCAAAACACCGAGAAATACCTCTTTAATGTCGGCTTGACTGAGTAAATCAGGCAATGCTTTGAGTGTGCCAAGCGCCCCGCCTGTCGGGGCCGCTTGCCCCAGCAAGGGTGCCAGCTGGAGCAAAATCAAGATCACCCCAATCCCCGACATAAACCCCGACACCACGCTGTATGGCATTAAGGTGACGTATTTACCCAGCCTTAAGCTACCAATCAGTATTTGGAACGCGCCTGCCATCATCACCACAGTGAACGCCATCGCTACGCCTCCTTCCGGGTAGCGAGACATCATCGCGGTTAGCACCGTGGTCATGATCACTGTCATCGGGCCGGTCGGTTCAGAAATCAGCGTAGACGAACCACCAAATAGCGAGGCAAACAACCCGACTAAAATCGCGCCCCATAGCCCCGCTTCCGCGCCAGCCCCAGAGGCCACACCAAATGCAAGTGCCAATGGTAAAGAGATGATCGCGGTGGTCACCCCACCAAACAAATCCCCTTTTAATGTCAGCTGCGCAAATCGTCCCTTATCAAACACTCACTACCCTCTACTGCATTGATGGTGGAAGAGACAGTATACGAATTTTCTTGGATTAACCTATCCGAGCAGTGGCTTTGAAGGTAAACAGCGTGATCCATTGGACGCGAAAGGTGTAAAAAAATGTGAAAATTGATCTCATTATATTTCAAGCCCCCTCATTGCGGTATAGTGGCAATTGATAACTTTGCCAAAAGACTGAGTGGATATGGCCCAAATCAAAGCGTTGTTCGCCAACAATAAAGCCTGGTCAAAAGACATTCGTGATACCAACCCACAATTTTTTGCCGAGTTGGCGAAAGAACAACATCCAGAATATTTATGGATTGGCTGCGCCGATAGTCGCGTCCCCGCAGAGCGCCTGACTGGCTTAGACTCGGGCGAGCTTTTTGTTCATCGTAATGTCGCCAATCAAGTGATTCATACCGATCTCAATTGTTTATCCGTGGTGCAGTACGCCGTCGATGTCCTTCAAATCAAACACATTATTGTCTGTGGCCACTATGGTTGTGGCGGGGTACATGCAGCGATTGAAAACCCTGAGCTGGGTTTAATTAACAATTGGTTACTGCATATTCGTGATCTCTACCTCAAGCACAAAAGCTATCTTAGCCACCTACCTGCACAAGCACGCGGTAATCGGCTATGTGAGATCAATGTCGCCGAGCAGGTGTACCACCTTGGTAATTCCACTATTTTGCGGGCGGCCTGGGAGCGCGGCCAAGATGTGAAGGTCCATGGCTGGTTTTACGACACCACCGACGGGATCTTGCGGGATCTAGGGATGACCGCCAATAGTCAGGCATCACTGGAAATCAACTATCAATCGGCGATGAGTCATCTGGTGCCCAACCCTGCTGCACCGGTTTCTTACGAGAATTGACACAGCGCTGACACAGTAACGCTTGTGATCGCGGCGTAATCGTCGTACAACACCGCCATGACTCCGATCGCGCACGCTTCATCATCGACAACGCACCGCTCTCCGCTCACCCTGTGGCTGATGGCGGGTCTGATGCTGTTTGCGGTGCTGGTCAATGTGGCGGCGCAAGCGCAGGTTTCACCGTTTCAACAAAGCAGCCAAGTCCATGCCCTTGAGCAAACTCCGGCGCTCGTTTCTACCGCGAGAGCCAGCGTCGCCTTGCCTGCTGCATTGCCTGATGACGACACCCAACCGCCACATTTAGCCGCGATTCTTCCTCCCCCGCACATTCGCCTGGCTTGGCACCTGATTGCCTTTTTGTGCGTACTTGGGGTGTGCCTGCCACGCCAGTATCTTGCCTTTTCGCTCCCTCGCCTCGGTGGCTGGCGAGAACACAACCTACAATATCGCTTTATTCATTCGCGTTAATCGTTCGCTTTCCTAAAGGCCGTCGCGCCTTTTCCCCCTAATCACAATATCGAGCTGGCGCTCGGTATTCGGTTTTGCTGTGCGTGATGCACAGCCAAGGAGAACGAATGAATAAATTATCCCCCGCCAATCGGTATTCTTTATGGCACTACGTCGCATTGGTGCTGATATTAATCGTCCTGACCCTGCAGGCGTTGCCAAGCTTTTTTGGCGACCACCCGGTGGTGAGCGTGTCTCATCACTCGCATCAAGCACTGCAAAACTGGCTAAAAGCCCATCCTGAGACCGTGAGTGAAGTGCGTTATGACTCGCAAGGGACGGTTACCTTAATCACGCCCGATATTAGCCAGCAACAGAACGTACAACAGCAATTAAAAGGCACTCTAGGACCCGACGCGGAAATCACCCTCGATTATTTATCCGCAGCACCCGCGTGGCTATCGCGACTCGGTGCCGAGCCGGTAAAACTAGGGCTCGATCTGCGCGGCGGTGTGCAATTGTTGCTTTGGGTTGATACCGACCAAGCACTCGCCCATCAAGCCGAGACGTTAGTACAAAGCCTCAACCTTTGGTTAGACAGTCAGCACTTACCCGCTAACGCAACGGTCAACACCAAAGATAAGACGACGGTGCGCTTGCCGATGCTCAGTGCCAGCGATCGCAGCAAAGCTGGCGCTTGGTTTACCAAGCATTATCCGCAATGGCGATTCAATCGCACCACGAATGGCTGGCAGATGACCGATACCGAGCAAGACGCGATGAGCCATCAAGCCGTGCGTCAGAATATCGATATTCTTCGCAAACGTATCGACGCCTTAGGCGTGGCTGAGGCGAGTGTGCAACGTCAGGGTACAGACTATATTCGTATCGAACTGCCCGGCGTGCACGATCCTAAGCAAGCTAAAAATGTCATTGGCGCGACAGCCTCACTCGCGTTCTATGCCCTCGATACCACCAGCCCGAAACGCCTGTATGACTCACAGCACAATGTAGTGCCGTTAGCACGTCATGCCATTTTGGGTGGAGAACACATTATTGATGCGCGCACCAGCGTTGATGAAATGCGTCGTCCACAAGTGGATATTCGCTTGGATGGCCCCGGTGGCGAAACCATGCTGGCCTTTACCCGACGTCACTTAGGCGATCCCATGGCCACTGTGTACCGTGAGTATCAAGCTAATGAGCAGGGCGATCTGATTGCCAACGAGCGTGTGATCAACGTCGCGACGATTCAAAGTGCGCTCAGCGATCGATTCCGGATCACGGGCCTGTCGAGCCCAGAAGAAGCCCGTAACCTCTCGATGTTGTTACGCGCTGGCGCACTCACCGCACCGATTAAAATCGTTGAAGAACGCGCGATTGGCCCGACCTTGGGGGCCGATAATATCAAGGCAGGGTTTTCTGCACTGGCCGTCGGCATGATAGGTATGGCTATCTTTATGGTGCTTTGGTATCGCCGCTTTGGCTGGGTCGCGATTGTCTCGCTGGGTGCCAACTTGATGATGCAAGTCGGTCTACTCGCGCTGCTGCCCGGCGCAGTCCTGACCCTACCGGGGATCGCCGGCTTGGTATTAACCGTGGGGATGGCGGTCGATACCAATGTGCTTATCTTTGAGCGTATTCGCGATCGCTTGCGCGCGGGGAACAGCCTTGCCAATGCTATTGATACCGGTTATCGAGCGGCCTTTAGCACGATTTTCGATGCCAATATCACCACCTTAATTTCTGCGCTCTGCTTGTATGCGGTCGGCTCAGGACCATTACAAGGGTTTGCCACCACACTGATTCTGGGACTATGCGCGAGCATGATCACCGGCATTGTCGGCACGCGAGCCATTATCAACCCAATTTGGGGACGCGACCGCCGCCGCACCGTGACCATTTAAGGAGCCTGTTTATGAAACTGACACACGTCCGCTATGCCAGCTTAGCGCTCTCGGGACTGCTTATCCTGATCAGCCTCTGGGCGATCGCTTATTATGGCCTAAACTTGGGGATCGATTTTACCGGCGGTATCGTGATTGATTTCGCCCTCCCTAGCCTAACTGGCAGTGAACCGCTGATCGCCGCCCTGCACAGTCAGTTTGGCGAGTTGGCAGCACTCACGCCAAGTACAACTCAGGGCGAGTGGCAACTCATTTTACCCCACGCGTCCCAATGGCAAGATCCGCAACAGATCATCGCCCAAATCAGCCGTGCGCTCGCCATGCCCGTCACTTTAGTTCAAGCGAACGTCGTCGGCCCTCAAGTGGGGCAGGTGCTGTTTGAACAAGGCGGGTTAGCACTGCTGGTTGCCTCGTTAGCCATCATGCTTTATTTGGCCATTCGCTTTGAATGGCGTCTCGCCCTGGCGGCGGTAGGAGCGCTGGTGCACGATGTGACGCTTACCTTGGGCCTACTCGCAATGCTTGCGGTGCCGATGGATCTCAATGTCATTGCCGGGCTCCTCGCCGTGATCGGTTACTCGCTCAATGACTCGATTGTGATCGGCGATCGGCTGCGCGACGTGCTCAGAGCCAAACCGAACCAATGTGTGTATGTCAGCACCAATATTGCGGTCTGTGAGACGTTCTCGCGCACCTTGATCACCGCTGGCACCACGCTATTTACCATCGGATGTTTGTTGGTATTAGGTGGCGATGCCTTGTATGGCTTTGCGCTGACGCTCTTTGTTGGCGTGCTCACAGGCACTTGGTCATCGGTCGCGGTGGCGTCTTGTCTACAAGAAATGCTGGGGTTATCCCCTGCGCATTATCAGCGCGCGCCGGCTCCCGAGCGAGAAGGCGCTCACTGACTCACCCTTATTGACTCACCATAGGCACAAAAAAACCGAGCGACCGCTCGGTTTTTCATTGCTCGTGAGACGCTCTGCGCGATGATTAGCGTTGCCAATCGCCGTGAAAATTAATCCAATGGAATCACTTTACCGACGTACGGCAGATGGCGGTATTTTTGCGCATAATCAATGCCCACACCAACCACAAATTCATCTGGAATCGTAAAGCCCAACCAATCAACCTTAACGTCAACTTCTCGGCGCTCTGGCTTGTCTAACAATGTACAAATGCGTACTGAATTTGGCTCGCGCAAAGACAGGATTTCACACACCTTGCTCAGCGTATTGCCAGTATCGATGATGTCTTCGACTAAGAGTACGTCTTTGCCTTTAATATCATCATCCAAGTCTTTCAAAATACGCACATCACGCGTACTTTCCATGCTGTTGCCGTAACTTGATGCGGTCATAAAGTCGACCGCATGCGGCATATCAATCGCACGGCATAAATCCGCCATGAAAACGAACGAGCCACGCAGCAGCCCCACTAATACCAACTCAGATGAGTCTTTATAGTGCTCGCTGATCTCAGTGCCCAAGGCTTTCACTCGCGCCTGTACGTCCTGCTCTGAAATCATCACTTCAACGGTGTGTTTCATATCTGCCCCGATGGTTGTCTCTCCACAAAAGGGAGGTCACTAACAAAGGTGGCATAGTCTAGCACTAAATCGATTGCGGATCCCAGCGAGCGCGTTTTCATCGCTTATGCACCCGCACACTAGTTGGGTATCACACTGATTGATAAGAAAAAATAATCCGTGCCTTTGTTTTTTGTAATGAATGACTTTTTTTGCAGACAAAATTACGTTTTTACGGCCTAGATCAGGCTTCTAGCCGTTGTCAGGTCATAAATGGCTGGTATAAACTCAATCCCGCTAATAATAAAATCATTAGCACAAACAATAATTAATTTGTACAAACCAAAAATAAGTTGGCAGGTTTTAGGATGGCTCAATCAAATGAGAGAACAAGGACGCGGCTATCGCCCGAGCGCCGCAAAGAGCAGTTATTAGGGTGTGGCTTAGATGTGTTTGCCAAACGCGGGATTGGTCGTGCGGGGCACGCCGATATTGCCGAAATGGCAGACGTCTCCGTCGCAACGGTATTTAACTACTTCCCAACCCGTGAAGACTTGGTGGAAGAGATCTTGGCCCAGACCGAGAAACACTTCATTAAACTGATTAATGAGTGCACTGGGCAAGATCAATCAATGCGGGCATCGCTAAACTGCATTACCTCGCAAATTATTGACACGGCACTGGCAGACAAAGCGTGGATGAAAGTCTGGTTTGAGTGGAGTACCTCTATTCGCGAGGATATTTGGCCACGCTTTGTCAAAGGCAGTCGAGACGCGATGGATCAGTTCGAGCAAGTGTTCGAGCACGGGATGGCAAAAGGTGAGATGGTCGACCGTCACCAACCGCGTGAGCTTGCCAGTATGTTGGCAGGGGTATGCTATGTGCTATTTTTACAGGCGCATCAGCAACCCGACAAAACGGCTTTAAACGCCATGGCTCAACACTATATTGACGTATTGTGCCAACAAAGCTAGCCGCGTTGTCAACGCCGTAAAAAGCCAACCCCTCGGTTGGCTTTTTTGGTTCTGGTGTCTTAATCGTCAATAAAACTCGGCCCATCATTGAACAGGACTGGCTCGTGGGGGCGAATATGTAAGCTGACTTTATCCCCTACCAATAGCGGCTCACGCGCGTGTACCGACAGTTTTTGACCATGGATATCGATGGTATAACGGCTACTGTCACCCATAAACTGTTGGGATAACACCTGTCCTTCCCCCTCAGCATCAGCACGAATGCTTAGAAATTGAGGGCGCAGTAACCACCAATGCGGGCCTGGGTGACAATGCACCGGACGTGGCCACGGACCGAGCGGTGTCTGCATTTGTTCTTGCGACGAGACCGTTACGGGCACATAAGAGCCCTGGCCAAGAAAATCAGCGACGAAACGGCTCGCAGGTTGGTAATACACGTCTGTGGTATCGCCATACTGTTCAATGAGCCCCTGATTCATTACCGCTAGCTTATCGGCAAACGCGAATGCTTCCTCCCGACTGTGCGTCACAAGGATCGCCGTGACGCCTTGGGATTTAAAAATGCGTCGGATTTCTTCAATTAAATCATGACGAACCTGGGTATCAATATTCGAAAAGGGCTCATCAAGCAATAACAGATCCGGTTCATAAGCCAGCGCTCTCGCTATCGCTACGCGCTGTTGTTGGCCGCCCGAGAGCTGATGAGGATAGCGGTCACCCAGCTCCGCCAGACGCACCAGCTTGAGCATCTCAGCCACTTTTTCACTTCGCGCTGCCGCGCTGAATCCAGACAGACCAAACCCCACATTGTCTGCCACCGTAAGGTGTGGGAACAGCGCATAGTCTTGAAAAATCATCCCAATATTACGTTGCTCTGGCGGGATTGAATGCTGATTATCGTCCATGAGTTTGCACCCAATCGATAGTTTTCCTGACGATAATGGCATTAATCCTGCCATCGCTTTTAGCAACGTCGTCTTCCCGCAGCCACTGGCGCCGAGCAAGCACACAATTTCTCCCGGCGCGACTTGCAGCGACAAATCTTTTAAAACAGGGGTGCCGTTATAACTGCAGGTCAAATTCTCTATCGCGAGCGCACACTTCATTGATATTTTTGCTCCAATGACCGATTAATCAGGATAAGGGGGACCAAGCCAACCACGACCAACAAAATGGCAGGTAAGGCGGCATACTCTAGGTGCTCATCCGAGGTAAAGTTGTACACATAAGTGGCCAGTGTTTCGAAATTAAAAGGGCGTAATAGAATCGCAGCATTAAGCTCTTTCATCGACTCAATAAACACCAACAGCATCGCAATGAGTGTCCCCCGCCGAATTAAGGGTAAATGCACACGACGAATCACCCCTGTGATGGTGCACCCCATGGTTCGCGCCGCCATATCCAATGAAGGAGGAATTTTGGCCATGCTTGATTCAATGCTGCCAATGGCGACGGCACTGAACCGCACGACAAAGGCCACCAATAAGGCCACCATGGTGCCAGATAATAGGAGGCCAGGCCGTCCCCAGCCGTAATGCGTGGCGATATCGTTAATGAAGTGATCGCTGCGCGTCAGCACTAACATCACGCCAATCGCAAGCACCGTGCCCGGCACCGCATACCCCATAGACGCCAATCGCATGGGCGCCACACTGACCCCATGCCCACGCAGGCGGCGATACACATTCACTGTCCACGCAATGCCGACGGCAATGAGCGCCGCTAAACTTGAGGTATAAAAGCTGTTATAGCTAAAAGTGGCAAACTCGCTGACCGCATTTTTTTCGTAGTAGTGCCATGCATAAACTAAAAGCTGGAGCAGAGGTAAAATAAACGCCAGTGACAGCAGACTCCAACACCAGGCTAACACCCCCACTTTACGCCAGCCTGTTAAGGGCATTTTCTCAATCGCATCACTGCTCGAGCTTGGACTAAATTGTGCTTGTTTACGTCGCCCATAACGTTCAGCACTGATCAAAAGGAAGATAGCAACCAGCATGATCGCAGAGATTTTGGCGGCAGCGGTTAAGCTCGAGTAGCTCAACCAAGTATCATAGACTGCGGTTGTCAGGGTGCTGACCGCAAAGTAATTGACCGTACCAAAATCGCCCAGCGCCTCCATCGCCACCAAAGAGGCCCCCACCGCAATCGCCGGCCGTGCCAAGGGTAAAGAAATGCGACGAAAGCTTTGCATCGGCGAGCAACCGAGCAAACGCGCAGAGTGGGTCAAGGTGACACTTTGCTCCATAAACGCGGCACGGGTGAGCAGGTAGATATAAGGGTATAAGACTAACGCCAGCACAAAACACGCACCCGGCAAGGTACGCATATCGGGAAACCAGTAATCATTGACCGTTTGCCATTCAAACAATGCCCGCAAGCCACGTTGTAGCGGACCGGCATAATCAAACCAATCGGTATAGATATAGCCAATAATATAGCCCGGCATCGCAAGCGGAAGCACCATCGCCCACTGCAGTTGCCGGCTGCCCGGTACCTGATACATGGCCAGCATCCACGCGGTGGGCACCCCGAGGATAATCGCAATCGCCACCACGCCAGCCACTAACAAGCTGGTGTTCAAGGTATAAGTCGGCAGTACGGTCTCGAACAAATGGGGGAAAATATCCCCAGTATCGCCCACCGCGGTATAAAAGATCGCTAAGATCGGCAAAACCAGCAATAGGGCTAAGCCCCAACTGCTGGTTTTTATCATGGGTAATCTATCTCGCATGGCCTACTACATTAAGGCGTCAGAGAAAGACAACAGGGGCGGCATCCGCCCCTATGCAATGGCTTACAGGTCGAACTGAACTTCATCCAGCAGTTTCACTGACTGGCTGTAGTTATCCGCAATCGCCTCAAGCGGCATTGGGTCATGCTTGTAGTCGCCCCAAGACGCCACGAGCTCAGACTGCTCAACACCCGGCTTCACAGGCTCTTCGAAGTTCACCTCAGCATACATATGCTGTGCTTTGTCTGACGTTAAAAATTCCATTAGTTTTAGCGCGTTTTCTTCGTTCGGTGCGTACTTCGCCATCGCCATGCCACTCACGTTCACGTGCGTACCGTGCGCGTTTTGGCCAGGATAGTTCAAGTAAACCGCTTCCGCCCACGCTGTTTGTTCTTCGTCGTTCAGCATTTTGCCTAGGTAATAGCTATTACCCAGTGAGACGTCACACAGGCCTTCTTTGATCGCTTTCACTTGTGCACGATCATTGCCTTGTGGTTTACGTGCGAGGTTGTCTTTTACGCCCTCAAGCCACTCTTTGGCTTTCGCTTCACCGTGGTTTTCGATGATAGCTGACACTAAAGAGACATTGTATGGGTGTTTACCTGAACGGGTGCAAATCTTGCCTTTCCATTCTGGTTTTGCCAAGTCGAGATAATCAAAATCGTCACCCAATTTGCCGACACGCTCGCGTGAAGAGTATACCGCACGAGCTCGTGTTGTCAGCGCGACCCACTTATCTTCACTATCTCGGAACTGCTCAGGCACGTTTTGATCGATAACATCACTTTGCACGGGCTGTACCACGTCTTGGTTTACCAGCTCTTTAAGGCGTGAAATATCAACGGTTAGCAGTACGTCAGCCGGGCTGTACTCACCTTCTTGCTTGACCTTTTCCGCCATGCCTTTTTTAGCGAATTTAACATTCACAGCAATGCCGGTCTCTTCGGTAAACGCATCGAACATGGGTTCAATCAAGAAAGGTTGGCGATACGAGTAAACATTGACTTCTTCGGACGCAACCGCGGCGCTGGTTCCTAATAGGCTTGCGGTGATAGCCGAGGCAATCAGTAGTTTTTTCATCGTGGTAGTCCTTAAATATGATGATAAATGATAACGAATCTCAGTTTCGTTAGTATACAACTAATGACTCAGGGCTCAATATGATCAGACGCAAAAAGAAAGAAACCTTACATCCAAAAATGTAAGGTTTCGTTTCAGAGTTTACTCGAGTTACGTGTAACTGACTATTTTACGCTAACAAATTCGGGATACGCATCAATACCACAGTCGTGAAGATCCATCCCTGACATCTCCTCTTCTTCGGTGACACGAATGCCCATGGTATTTTTCAGCACCAGCCACACGAGGAAACTTGCCGCAAATACCCAAGCAAAAATCACTGCCGCCCCCAGAAGCTGCGCACCAAAGGTCGCCCCTGTGTTACTTAATGGCACAACCATCAGGCCAAAGAAGCCACATACACCGTGCACGGAGATAGCACCGACAGGATCATCCACTTTGACCTTATCCAGACCAACAATACTGAATACGACAATCACACCCGATACCGCACCGATAATCAGCGCTGCCACGGGTGAAGGCGATAACGGATCCGCCGTGATGGCCACTAAGCCGGCTAAGGCACCGTTGAGTACCATGGTCAAATCGGCTTTCCCCCATAGGGTTTTACACACCAGTAATGCTGCTATCGCACCAGCCGCTGCCGCCGCATTGGTATTCAAGAAGATTTGTCCGACAGCCGTGGCATTTTCAAAATCTGACACCATCAGTTGTGAGCCGCCGTTAAAACCGAACCAGCCGAACCACAAGATGAAGGTACCCAGTGTTGCCAGAGGCAGGTTTGAGCCAGGAATGGGGTTAATTTTACCATTTTTTCCGTATTTACCTTTACGCGCCCCCAAAAGTAGCACACCTGCGAGGGCTGCCGCCGCGCCCGCCATGTGAACAATCCCAGAGCCGGCGAAGTCACTAAAACCAGCCTCTGAGAGGAAGCCTCCGCCCCATGTCCAGTAACCTTCAACCGGATAAATCACCGCAGTTAAGATGACAGAGAACACGAGGAACGCCCACAGTTTCATGCGCTCGGCAACCGCCCCTGACACCACAGACATGGCGGTGGCAACAAACACCACTTGGAAGAAGAAGTCAGATTCGAGCGAATGATCCGCATCGGCGCCTTGGGTGCCAATCAAGGCCCCAAAAGAAGGGACAAAACCGCCGCCACTGTTGTCCACGTACATAATGTTGTAGCCCACCAACAGGTACATGGTACAAGCGATAGCATAGAGGCAGATATTTTTGGTCAGTATCTCAGTGGTGTTTTTCGAGCGCACCAAGCCTGCCTCTAACATGGCAAAGCCAGCCGCCATCCACATCACTAACGCACCAGATAAAAGAAAGAAAAAGGTGTCGAGCGCGTAGCGCAATTCAGTCACCGTGTTTACCAGTTCCATTGTCTTTACTCCCTGTTTTTAAATTGCTTCCAGATCCATCTCACCAGTACGGATCCGCACCGCCTGCTGAAGATCAAAGACGAAGATTTTACCGTCGCCGATCTTGCCCGTTTGTGCGGCCTTAGAGATCGCCTCCACAACACTGTCGACATGTTCGCTCTGCACAGCGATTTCTAATTTTACTTTGGGTAAAAAATCGACCTGATACTCAGCACCACGGTATAACTCTGTGTGCCCTTTTTGGCGGCCGAAACCTTTCACCTCTGAGACAGTCATGCCGTCAATGCCAGCATCCGCCAACGCTTCACGTACGTCATCAAGCTTGAACGGCTTGATAATGGCGCTAATCAGTTTCATATCCTTCTCCTGAGTCCTTGTGTTTGCATCATCGTCTAACTATCAAGAGCCGTGCCAACATTTAACTTATTTAAAATCAATAATTTAAATAAGCTCGGGATAGAAAGGCTTTCATTTGCACCATATAAGTGCGAATTATTCACCAACACAGCGCATGCCAGGGGGAGCAGCATGCGATTGCACCAAGGAGGAACATCGGAACGAGAATCAGGAGAAAAAGCGAGGGGGAGGTTCAGCCATTCGAAGCACGCACACGGTGATACGTGCTCAGCCATGAAGAGTTGACTCAGAGAACCCGCTTAACGTCGACCGTAACGGACAATGAAGTCTTGGTAGGCGTCCAGCATCACCACAAAGTCTTGGTAACCACACGCCGCGTAACTTTCTTCATCGTAAAAGGTCAGCGCTTGCTCATTGAGCGTGGTTTGCGCCTCGTCCGAGGCAGGTTGCAGCATGGCATTCGCCACCACCACGACCTCATCACGATTGGCGGTAAGCGTGAACGTATGCCCGCGCCACTGCTGCTCTGACTCAAGTTGCTGCAGGGTATGTAGACAGGATGTTACTTGAGTCAGCTCAGTGCCGAGTTCATCCAATAGCCAACGTCCTATGGCTTCATGTCCCATCGAAAAAACAATCCGGTAGCTGTCATCAAAACTGTTGCGAGAAAATTCGTAATCCACACTGACCTCCAAAATTGGCCGGCTATTGTCCTGCTTTTTGTCAGAATTGCCAAGCCAGTGCTGTCATCAAAATGTCACTTCAACCATACTTAAATGGAATAACAGTAAGCAGTAAAGGATAGGCTTATGCATATCGTGATCGCGCCTGATTCATTTAAAGAGAGCCTGAATGCTCGCCATGTTGCACAGGCGATCGAGGCAGGCATGGCGCCTATTTTGCCTCACGCTCGCTTTTCACAACTGCCAATGGCGGATGGGGGCGAAGGTTATGCGCAAAGTTTTCTCGACCAAATCGGCGGTGAGCGTTATCACTGTGAGGTGACTGGACCCGACTTTCGCCCGGTGACCGCCGAATTTGTTATCAATCGCGAACATCGTCTGGCCGTTATCGATGTTGCCAGTGCTTCAGGCCTTCCCTTAGTCCCACAAGACGCACGCAACCCTCGTCATACCTCCAGCTTAGGCACTGGCGAGCTTATTCGCGCCGCACTTGACCATGATATTGACGAAATCATTATCGGGTTGGGCGGCAGTGCGACCAATGATGCCGGTGCGGGGATCTTGACCGCCCTCGGTGCCAAGCTCCTTGATGGCGCAGGCCACCCCATCACGCCCACCGGGGAAGGACTCGGCGCCTTGATGACAATTGATCTTGATACGCTTGATTCACGGCTTAAGCCCGTGACACTGACCGCCGCCTGCGATGTGGATAATCCATTATGTGGACCGCACGGCGCCACCACTATCTTTGGGCCACAAAAAGGCGGACAAGAAGAGGATATCCGTGTCTTAGAGCAATACCTGCACCGCTTTGCGAGTATCTGTCACTTGCAACTGGGACAGTCGGTTTGCCACTTTTCTGGCGCCGGCGCAGCAGGAGGTATAGGTGCTGCCTTGGGCGGGCTACTCGGGGCAAGACTCGAACCCGGGGTCGACTTATTACTCTCACGCACCCAGGCTCATTCATTATTGGCCAATGCCGATTGGGTGATCACTGGCGAGGGGCGTGTCGATGGACAAACGCAGCACGGCAAAGTGCCGGCTGCTATCGCCAGCATTGCACAAGCTTATCAGATCCCAGTCGTGGTGCTCGCAGGCAGTGTGGGTGACGATTGCGAAGCGCTTTACCAACAAGGTGTCACGGCGATATTTCCCATTCAAGCCGGCCCCTGTGAATTGAGCGACGCGCTAATGAACAGTAAAAAAAACCTCATTCGCACCAGTGAAAACATCGCACGCATGATCCGACTCTCCTCCCATCGATCCACAACGGCTTAACACACATAAAAAAAGCGCCCCACGTCTGGGGCGCTTTCAGAACGAAATGAGTCAGCAGCCGTTATACCGCTGCTTTAATAATCACATCATCCGCTTTTTTGGTGTAGGCATCCATTTGATGGAAGTTGAGGTAGCGATAGGTATCGCTGGCGGTCGCATTGATTTGCTCCGCGTACTCAAGGTACTCCTCTTTAGTCGGAATACGGCCAAGGATCGCGCCGACAGCAGACAACTCCGCTGACGCGAGATAGACATTCGCGCCTGTACCCAGTCGATTAGGGAAGTTTCGCGTCGAGGTCGACAGCACAGTCGATTTTTCTGCCACACGCGCTTGGTTACCCATACACAACGAGCACCCTGGCGTTTCGATGCGCACCCCTGCTCGGCCATAAATACCGTAGTAACCTTCGGCGGTGAGCTGATCTCGGTCCATCTTCGTCGGTGGTGCCACCCACATACGGGTAGATAAACTCCCTCCGAACTTGTCCAGCAGTTTACCCGCCGCGCGGAAGTGACCAATGTTCGTCATACAGCTGCCGATAAAGACTTCATCAACACTGTCACCTGCCACATCTGACAAGCTACGTGCATCATCTGGGTCATTCGGCGCGCACAAAATCGGCTCTTTGATGTCAGCCAAGTCGATCTCGAGCACATGCGCATATTCGGCATCTTTATCTGCTTCCATCAAACTTGGGTTTTCCAACCATTGCTGCATAGCTTGAATGCGGCGCTCGATGGTACGGCGATCGCCATAGCCCTCAGAGATCATCCACTTAAGCATCACAATGTTCGACTCGAGGTATTCAGCCACTGAATCTTGCGACAGCTTGACCGTACAGCCAGCCGCAGAGCGCTCCGCTGACGCATCTGACAGCTCAAACGCTTGCTCTACCGTCAGGTGCTCAACCCCTTCGATTTCCAAAATACGGCCAGAGAACTCGTTAATCTTGCCCGATTTCTCCACCGTCAGCAGCCCTTTTTGAATGCCAAAGTAAGGGATAGCATGAACCAGGTCGCGTAGCGTTACCCCAGGTTGCATCTCACCTTTAAAGCGCACTAGGACAGATTCTGGCATATCCAGTGGCATCACGCCGGTCGCGGCCGCAAAGGCCACGAGACCTGAGCCAGCAGGGAACGAAATGCCCAGCGGGAAACGGGTGTGTGAATCCCCACCCGTCCCCACGGTATCGGGCAACAGCATTCGGTTGAGCCATGAGTGGATCACACCGTCACCGGGACGCAGCGCCACGCCACCACGGTTCATAATAAAGTCGGGCAACGTATGGTGTGTTTCCACATCAACCGGTTTTGGATAAGCAGAGGTATGGCAGAACGACTGCATGGTCAAATCAGCGGTAAAGCCAAGGCAGGCCAAATCTTTCAGCTCGTCGCGCGTCATGGGCCCGGTGGTATCTTGTGAGCCCACGGTGGTCATTTTTGGCTCACAATAGGTGTTCGGGCGCACGCCCTCAACGCCACACGCTTTACCCACCATTTTTTGTGCCAAGGTAAAGCCTTTGGTGGAATCAGCCACCGGACGTGGGCGACGGAACACCTCAGACGGCTCAAGCCCTAAGCATTCGCGGGCTTTGTCAGTCAGGCCTCGGCCAATGATCAATGGAATACGTCCGCCAGCACGCACTTCATCGTACAAGATGTCTGTTTTTAGTTGGAAGGTAGATAGGACATCATCGGTGCCGTGCTTGCACACTTTGCCGTCGGCCGGATACAGGTCAATCACATCGCCCATGTTGAGCTTGCTCACATCAAGTTCAATCGGCAGCGCGCCCGCATCTTCCATGGTATTAAAGAAAATAGGCGCGATTTTGCCACCTAAACAAAAACCACCTGAGCGCTTGTTAGGGACGTTAGGAATATCGTGCCCCATAAACCACAACACCGAGTTGGTTGCCGACTTACGAGACGAGCCAGTACCGACCACATCACCGACATAAACCAGTGGATGACCTTTTTCTTCCAGCTTTTTCATTTGCTCGATCGGGCCAATCTCTCCCGGTTTGTCCGGGTGAATACCTTCACGCTCGTTTTTCAGCATGGCCAGCGCGTGCAGGGGAATATCAGGACGAGACCAAGCATCTGGCGCGGGTGACAAGTCATCGGTGTTGGTTTCACCCGAGACTTTGAACACCGTCAGTGTCACTTTTTCAGGAATTTGTGGTTTTTCCAGGTACCACTCAGCGTTCGCCCACGACTCCATCACCTGCTTGGCGTAGGCATTGCCTGCTTTCATTTTGTCTTCAACGTCGTAAAACGCATCGAACATCAATAAGGTATGAGACAGCACTTTCGCCGCAATCGGCGCGAGCTTGTCATCATCAAGTAAGGTGATCAGCGGCTCGATGTTGTAGCCACCTTGCATGGTGCCAAGTAATTCAGTGGCACGCTCGGGGCTAATCAACGGAGACTGCGCTTCACCTTTTGCCAGTGCGGCCAGAAAGCCTGCTTTCACGTAAGCGGCTTCATCCACACCGGGTGGGATTCGGTTTTCCAGTAAATAAACGAGAGTTTCTTCTTCGCCAGCGGGCGGGTTTTTCAGCAGTTCTATCAAACTGGCGGTTTGCTCAGCGTTAAGCGGTTTAGGCACAATACCCTGAGCGGCACGTTCTTCGACGTGTTTACGGTAGGCTTCAAGCACGACTATTTCCTCTTTTCTCGGTCAGACCGTATGATCCAACATCCTTGGAAAGTGTTAGTACTCGTATCACGCTTATCCGGCGAAGTTTATTAAAATTTTCCAGCAAGACGAGGGTTCGAGCACGTAACCGCTGCGTGAGGATAGCATTTTTAACCTAAAATTAAAATCTACTCGTTTTGTGAAACATAATACTTAGGTCGTAGTAACGCGGTACGCTAATCCACACCTCTAGGTATAAGTTACCCAGAGCCTGTCGCGGTTGTAACTGATTCTACACCGCTTTTCGCCATCGCGCAGTGATCCGACTACCATTGCTTTGCGCCCTATCTCCTTCAAACGACGACGCACTTTTACCGCTTTATGTTGAAAGCGCGAGTAAAGTGTCATTTTTATCAATAACCCTGAGCAAAGGCTTCAATTTTATTGTTTCATGGTCGATACATAACCAATCATTCACACATATCTGCTAACTTAGATGTTAGTGCCATAAACATCATCACATTTTTGTCACGCTAACCTATCGTCTGTTAATAGACCAAATAGAGAGAAGGGCATGAAGCTAAAGCAACTCACGATCAAACAAAAACTCGTGTTGGCATTTGTCTCAGCGGTGATCGCCTCCACCGCCATCATCAGTTATATGAGCTTAAGCCAAGCACGCGACATCATGGAAAAGCGCCTGTTAGAAAACGAGCTTCCCACCACCCTCACCCAGTTTAGAGATACCATTGACAGTGAGGTCAACCAGCTACAATCGGCCGCACGCCAGCTTGCCTCTAACCCGGTGATGCTAGATATCATCAACCAAGATATTACACCCGCAGAAGAAACCCGCGTGATCAAACAGCTCAACGTATTACGTGAGCAATACGATTTGAATGATGCCTCCATTGCCAACCGCAACACCGGGCAGTATTGGAATCAGAACGGATTTTTACGTGTGTTAACGCGTGAAAAAGACAGTTGGTTTTACAACTTCCTCGACAGTGGCAATGCCACCATGGCCCAGGTTTTCCAAGAAGAAAACGGCGAACTCAAGCTATTTGTTAACTTCCAACAGCTCAACGGCAAAGGGTTAGCCGGTTTCTCACGCTCGTTGGAGGACATGACCCGCTTTTTGAATCAATTTAAAATTGAGCAGTCAGGGTTTGTGTTCTTAGTCAACGCTGAGGGCTTGGTCCAATTACACCGCGACACCAATCTGATGGGTGAGCAAACCCTGAGTGATATTTATGGTGGCCAAGCGCGCAGCTTGCTGCAAAAAGGCGATTTTAACCTGCTCGACACCCGTATTAATGGTGAAGAGGTCCTGCTGGCATCCAGTTATGTGCCCTCCATGGATTGGTTTGTTATCGCCGATGTCCCTGCCGAAGAGGTTTACGCGCCTCTCAATGAAACGCGCAATCAGATCCTGATGGTATCGGTCGTCGTCGGTCTCATTTTTATCGTCGTTGCCGTCTGGTTAGCTGCGACCATTACCAAACCCATCCAATATGTCGCCAATGTGTTCCGTGAAATCGGTGAAGGTGAAGGGGACTTGCGCCAACGCGTGGATATCAATAGCCAAGATGAAATTGGCCAACTCGCCTCTGGTTTCAACAGTTTTGTGGAGAAAATCCATCGTCTAGTCTCAGACGTTGCCCGTACCGGTGGCGAATTACGTAGTGCGGCCGAGCAAGTCTCTTCACAAGCCAGTGCTACCCAATCGCAAAGCGAGTATCAGCGGGATCGCACCGTGCAAGTGGTTACCGCCATCAATGAAATGGGGGCGACCGTTAATGAGATTGCAGGCAATGCCGCCAGTGCTGCCAGTGCCGCCAACCAAGCCTCTGATGATGCGGCAAGTGGCCAAGGCGTGGTGACCCAGGCACGGGATACAATCGCTCGCCTTGCTGATGACATGGAGAATATGTCGAAAGTGATCAGCGCCTTGGCTGAAAACACCGATTCGATCGGCGGCATTTTGGATGTGATTCGCGGGATCTCCGAGCAAACCAACTTACTGGCGTTGAATGCGGCAATTGAAGCGGCGCGAGCCGGCGAGCAAGGACGTGGCTTTGCGGTTGTCGCCGATGAGGTACGCAGCTTGGCCAGTCGCACCTCTGATTCCACCGATGAAATCCAGACCATGATTGACCGCCTGCAGCAAGAAGCGCGCAACGCCGTGGATGCTATGGAGCAAAGTCGCACCATGACCGCTGAAGGGGTCAATGCCTCCGATGAGGCCTCACAATCGCTCAATGCAATCAACGAGCAGATTGTACAAATCTCGGACATGAACACCCAGGTGGCCACCGCGACTGAAGAGCAGTCCACCGTGGTCAACGATATTAACCAAAATATCGAAGAGATTAACCACAGCTCGCAGCAAACCGCTGATACCGCCAACACCATGGCAGAAGCCAGTGAGTCACTGCGCGATCTTTCCAAACGTCTTGATACCTTGGTTGGGAGCTTTAAGCTTTAAACCATTGCGATGCTACCGACTGACGCACTAAGCGGGCCTTGGCCCGCTTTTTTATTGTTCACGACCCAGAAGTACATCACAGGTACAAAAAAGCCCCGCATGGCGGGGCTGAGTCAGAAAAACATAAACGTGTGGTTTATTTCTTTTTCTTCGCTTTCGGGTTAGGCATATCAGTGATTGAGCCTTCAAACACTTCTGCAGCCAAACCAACCGATTCGTGCAAGGTGGGGTGAGCGTGTACTGTCAAGGCGACATCTTCGGCATCACAACCCATTTCGATGGCAAGACCGATTTCACCCAGCAGCTCACCGCCGTTGGTACCCACGACGGCACCACCAATCACACGGTGGGTGTCTTTGTCGAAGATCATTTTGGTCATACCGTCTGAACAGTCAGACGCAATCGCACGACCTGAAGCCGCCCATGGGAAGGTCGCCACTTCGTAGTTAATGCCTTCTTCTTTACACTCTTTCTCAGTTTTTCCGACCCAAGCCACTTCTGGCTCAGTGTACGCAATCGATGGGATCACTTTTGGATCGAAGTAATGCTTCTTACCTGAGATAACCTCTGCCGCCACATGGCCTTCGTGTACACCTTTGTGCGCCAGCATAGGCTGACCCACGATGTCACCAATCGCATAGATGTGCGGCACGTTGGTGCGCATTTGCTTATCAACATTGATAAAGCCACGATCGTCGACTTCAACACCCGCTTGGCCCGCATCAAGCAGTTTGCCATTCGGGCTACGGCCGATAGCAACCAAGACAGCGTCATAGCGTACAGGCTCTGCTGGGGCTTTCTTGCCTTCCATGGTGACGTAGATGCCGTCTTCTTTGGCTTCTACCGCGGTCACCTTGGTTTCCAGCATGAGGTTCATCTTCTTGCTGATGCGCTTGGTAAAGACTTTGATCACATCTTTATCTGCCGCAGGGATCACCTGATCGCACATTTCGACCACATCAACCTGTGAGCCGAGTGCGTGGTAAACGGTTCCCATCTCTAGACCAATGATACCGCCACCCATTAACAGCATTTTTTCAGGCACTTCTTTGAGCTCAAGCGCGTCGGTGGAGTCCCAAATGCGTGGGTCATCATGCGGGATAAATGGCAGCTCGATTGGACGAGAGCCAGCCGCGATGATGGCATTATCAAAGTTGATGGTAGTGCTTTCTTCCCCTTCGACTAACAGGGTGTTGGCACCAGTGAAACGGCCTGTGCCATTAACGACTGTCACTTTACGCTGCTTGGCCATACCGCCTAAGCCGCCCGTCAGTTGACCAATAACCTTATCTTTCCAAGAACGGATCTTGTCGATATCGGTTTGTGGTTCGCCGAATACCACGCCGTGCTCGGCCATGGCTTTGGCTTCTTCAATCACTTTGGCAACGTGAAGTAGGGCTTTAGATGGAATACAGCCGACGTTTAGACACACACCGCCAAGGTTGTTGTAACGTTCAACCAATACGGTTTCCAAACCTAGGTCGGCACAGCGGAAAGCGGCGGAGTATCCAGCAGGACCAGCGCCAAGGACGACGACTTGCGCTTTGATTTCTTTACTCATTCTGACCTCGTTATAGTCTTATTCCCTGACAGGCTAAGAGCGGTAATTTTTTATTGTTGTGGGTATCTGGGAGCCACAGTTTACAGCCATGTTAATGGGCTGAAAAATAAAAACCCATAGCCTGTGAGCTGCACAACAATTCCCGACCGACCTTTAACCGGCCAGTCGGGTTGTTGGTATTGCGATTAGAGTACCAAACGGCGAATATCAGACAGTAAGCCGTTGAGGTAGCTAATAAAGCGCGCGCCCTCGGCACCGTCAATCACACGGTGGTCGTAAGACAGCGATAGCGGCAGCATTAGGCGAGGTTCAAAGTCCTTACCGTTCCATACTGGCTTCATTTCTGACTTAGACACGCCCAAGATAGACACTTCTGGTGCATTAACGATTGGCGTAAACGCCGTACCGCCGAGCCCCCCTAGGCTAGAGATGGTAAAGCAACCACCTTGCATGTCAGAGGCCGTTAGCTTACCGCCACGGGCTTTCTTCGATACCACCATCAGCTCTTCAGATAGCTCGTGGATGCCTTTCTTATTCACGTCTTTAAAGACAGGCACGACCAGACCGTTTGGTGTGTCAACCGCGATACCGATGTTGACATACTTCTTCATGATCAGGCTTTCACCATCTTCAGACAGTGACGCGTTGAATGAAGGGAAAGCTTCCAGCGCTTTAGCAGCCGCTTTCATGATGAACACCAATGGGGTGATCTTCATGCCTGACTCTTTCTTCTTCTCGATCGCGTTTTGCTCTTTACGGAACGCTTCAACTTCAGTGATATCGGCGTTATCCCACTGGGTCACGTGCGGGATCATTACCCAGTTACGTGCCAGGTTCGCACCCGAGATCTTCTTGATGCGAGACAGTGGTTTTTCTTCCGTTTCACCGAATTTGCTGAAGTCGACTTTCGGCCAAGGTAGCAGACCCAGTGCACTACCGTCGCCTGAGCCAGATGCTGCGCCAGATTCAAGACGCTTAAGCGCCTCTTTCACGTAGCCTTGCACGTCTTCTTTCAGTACACGTCCTTTACGGCCAGTGCCTTTGACTTTTGCCAAGTTAACACCGAATTCACGCGCAAGACGACGCACAACAGGTGACGCATGGGCGTACTCTTTGTTTTCGACAAACTCGTCTTTACCGGCATCAGCTTTAGCCGCTGCAGGTGCTTCCGCTTTTGGCGCTGGCGCAGATTTTTCCTCTGCAGCAGGTGCCGCGGCAGGTGCTGCTGGTGCGCTACCGGCGACTTCGAACACCATGATGTGCGAGCCGGTAGACACTTTATCGCCCGCGGCGATTTTGATTTCTTTAACCGTACCCGCAAACGGTGCCGGCACTTCCATCGACGCTTTGTCGCCTTCAACGGTGATCAGAGACTGTTCTTCTTCAACCGTATCGCCTACAGCGACCATGATGTCAGTCACTTCAACTTCATCACCGCCAATGTCAGGAACGTTTACATCTTTTGCTTCTGACGCAGCGGCGGCAGGTGCAGCCTGTGCTGGCACCTCAGCAGGGGCACTGCTGCCGACTTCAAACATCATGATAAGAGAGCCGGTTGACACTTTGTCACCCGAAGCAATCTTGATCTCTTTGACAGTCCCTGCAAACGGTGCTGGCACTTCCATTGAGGCTTTATCGCCTTCAACGGTGATCAGTGATTGCTCTTCTTCGACGCTATCGCCTACCGCCACCATGATCTCGGTGACTTCGACTTCATCGCCGCCGATATCAGGCACGTGCACTTCTTTGATTTCTGACGCAGCCGCTGGAGCAGCAGGGGCAGCTGGCGCCGCCTCTTGCGCGGGCGCACTTGGCGCGGCGTCTTCTGCTTCAAAGATCATCATCAAAGAGCCGGTGGTCACTTTGTCACCTTCGGCAATTTTAATTTCCTTGACCACACCCGCTTGTGACGCAGGGACTTCCATGGATGCTTTATCACCTTCAACGGTGATTAACGACTGCTCTTCTTCAACCTTGTCACCCACGCTGACAAGGATCTCAGTCACTTCTACTTCATCCGCACCGATGTCAGGTACATTAATCTCGATTGACATTATTTCAGCCTCTTACGCGAACAGCGGGTTTACTTTGTTGGTATCGATGTCGAATTTTTTGATCGCTTCTGCGACCACTTTTTTGTCAACATCGCCACGCTTAGCCAGCTCATTAAGTGCCGCCACAACCACATAGCCTGCGTTCACTTCGAAGTGACGACGGAGGTTTTCGCGGCTGTCAGAACGACCAAAGCCGTCAGTGCCCAGTACTTTGTAGGATTCAGCTGGGATAAACGCACGAACTTGGTCAGCATAGTTCTTCATGTAGTCAGTCGCAGCGATAGCTGGCTCTGTGCCCATGACCGTTTGGATATAAGGCACTTTGCTTTCTGCATCTGGGTTCAGCATGTTGAAACGATCCACATCCTGACCGTCACGTGCTAGCTCGTTGAACGAGGTCACGCTGTAAACGTCAGACGCCACGCCGAATTCGTCGCTCAGCAGTTTCGCCGCTTTGCGCACTTCGGTCATGATGGTGCCCGAGCCCATTAGCTGGACTTTCGCTTTGTCGCCCGTGTAGGTTTCTAGCTTGTAGATACCTTTGCGGATACCTTCTTCCGCGCCCTCAGGCATGGCTGGCTGATGATAGTTTTCGTTCATCAGCGTCAGGTAGTAGTAGATGTTTTCTTGGTCAGGGCCGTACATGCGACGGATACCGTCTTGCATGATCACCGCCACTTCGTACGCGAAGGTTGGGTCGTAAGAAACACAGTTAGGTACCGTGCTCGCCAGGATATGGCTGTGACCGTCTTCGTGCTGTAGACCTTCACCGTTAAGCGTTGTACGACCGGCAGTGGCACCCAATAGGAAACCACGTGCTTGTTGGTCACCCGCCATCCACGCCATGTCGCCAACACGTTGGAAGCCGAACATTGAGTAGTAGATGTAGAATGGGATCATGGGCAGATCATTAGTGCTGTAAGAGGTCGCCGCGGCTACCCACGATGACATCGCACCGAGCTCGTTGATCCCTTCTTGCAGTACCTGACCGCCTTGGTCTTCTTTGTAGTAAGACACCACACCGCGGTCTTCTGGAGTGTAAGTCTGACCGTGTGGGTTGTAGATACCTACTTGACGGAACAGACCTTCCATACCAAAGGTACGCGCTTCGTCGGCAATGATTGGCACAATGTTTTTGCCAATGCTTTTGTCTTTCAGCAATACATTCAAAGAGCGTACAAAGGCCATGGTGGTGGAGATATCACGCTTCTGCTCAGACAGCAGGGCTGAGAAATCGTCCAGTTCTGGCAGTGTCAGTTCTTGCGTAAATTTCGGCAGACGCTGTGGAGTATAACCGTGAAGTGCCTTACGACGTGCGTGCAGGTATTCGTACTCGGCAGAGCCTTCTTCCAACTTTAGGTACTTCAGGTTTTGTACATCGTCGTCAGACAACAAGTCTTGTAGGCCAAGACGATCACGCATCGCGTGAACATGGGTCATGTCCATTTTCTTGACTTGGTGCGCGATGTTTTTCCCTTCAGCCGCTTCACCCATGCCATAACCTTTTACGGTTTTCGCCAAGATCACGGTTGGACGGTCATTGCACTCTTGTGCTGCTTTGAAGGCAGCAAACAATTTAGATGGCTCGTGGCCACCACGCTTAAGTGCAAAGATCTCTTCGTCAGTCATGTCTGCAACCAAGGCTGCCGTTTCTGGGTACTTGCCGAAGAAGTGTTCGCGGACGTAAGCGCCATCTTTCGATTTGAACGTCTGGTAATCACCGTCGATGGTTTCATTCATCAACTGCAGCAATTTACCTGAGGTGTCTTTGGCCAGCAGTTTGTCCCAGCCAGAGCCCCAAACCACTTTGATCACGTTCCAGCCAGCGCCTTTAAAGAGGCCTTCCAGCTCTTGAACGATTTTACCGTTACCCATCACAGGGCCATCAAGGCGCTGCAGGTTACAGTTAATCAAGAAGCAGAGGTTATCCAGTTTTTCACGCGCCGCAAATGACAGCGCACCGCGTGATTCTGGCTCATCCATCTCACCGTCACCAAGGAACGCATAAACACGCTGCTCAGAGGTGTCTTTCAGGCCACGACCGTTGAGGTATTTGAGGAAACGCGCTTGATAGATAGACGCAATGGGACCCAGACCCATAGATACGGTTGGGAACTGCCAGAACTCAGGCATCAGTTTCGGGTGCGGATATGAAGACACCCCTTTGCCATCGACTTCCTGACGGAAGTTGTCGAGCTGCTCTTCGCTCAAGCGGCCTTCAACAAACGCACGCGCATAGATACCTGGAGAAATATGACCTTGATAGTACACCAGGTCGCCACCGTCTTTCTCGTTAGGCGCACGGAAGAAGTGGTTAAAGCAGGTTTCATAAAATGCCGCCGAAGACTGGAATGATGCCATGTGGCCACCCAGCTCTAAATCTTTCTTGGACGCACGCAACACGATCATGATTGCGTTCCAACGAATGATAGAACGGATACGGCGTTCCAGATTCACATCACCTGGGTAAGCAGGTTCTTGATCAGCAGGAATGGTATTTACATAGTTGGTGGTCACGCCCGTTGGCATGTCAACACCGTCTAAACGTGCTTGCCCTAATACTTGCTCCAGAAGGAACTGGGCACGTTCTACACCTTCTTCACGAACGACTGACTCAAGAGCTTGCAACCACTCTTGTGTTTCAAGTGCGTCCACGTCATGTTTCATGACTTCAGACATGGCGATCTATCCTTTCGTTGATTGACTCGTACAAAACAAACGTTGTCGCAGCTGCAGTGCCCTTCGCGTTTTTATCGGTGCGAATAAGGCTACTCCAACTCGTCCTTGCGTTGTTGAATTCGACGTAGAGACCGTTCGCGACGGCTTTCTTCTCGACCAAGATCCAACAGAGTTTCCTCAATGTAAGCCAAGTGTGCATGCGACGCTTGTCGGGCTTTTTCTGGCTCGCCAGCGGTAATCGCATCCACTATCTCAGCTCGGTGTCGGCTGACGTTTTCCACCGTCTCTTGACGGCGATAAAGTAGCTCAAAATTTTGCAAAATATTCTGTTCCAGTAACGGCGCGAGACTGCGCATGATGTGAAGTAACACCACATTATGCGCCGCTTCCGTTACGGCAACGAGATACTGCATCACAGCCGATGCTTCTGCCTCTAAGTCCCCATTTTGCTGCGCTTGGCGAATGGCGTCATGACAGTCTTCAATGCGAGAGAAATCCTCTTCTGTGCCCCGTAGTGCGGCAAAATAAGAAGAAATACCCTCCAAGGCATGTCGTGACTCCAGTAAGTCAAGCTGGGTTTCTGGATGGTCCGCCAATAACTCTAGCAGTGGCTCAGAGAAGCGTTGCCAAAGGCGTTCACTGACAAAGGTGCCGCCACCTTGCTTGCGCGTCAGTAGCTTTTTGACTTCCAGCCGTTGAATCGCTTCGCGCACTGACGGGCGAGACACATCAAATTGCGTCGCTAACTCTCGTTCAGGCGGTAACTTCTGGCCTGGAGACAAGGTCCCTTCCAGAATTAAGCCTTCGAGCTCTTTTTCAATTACATCTGAGAGTTTAGGTTGACGAATTCGCTGATATGCCATTGTATTTATTGACCATCCGCACCCTAAGCTTGGCGCTTAATTGCAGAAACTGACTGATTGTAAATTGGTAAGACCAATTACTTTATTGATCCCTAAAGTTACCAGACAGCGGGTATTCTGTCCACCTGAACTTTGATTGACATCATGGAAACCTGTGTATTTTTAGCCTGACAGCCACGAATACTCCGCCCTTCAAAATTGGTCAGACCATTTAGATCAATCAACGCAATAGGCATTTAAATCAGCGCGTGTAACTTTTTCCAGTCAAACGCCGCGCCAGGATCCGTTTTTCGTCCTGGGGCAATATGTTGGTGTCCTGTGATTCGATCACGGGTAATGGCTGGGTAGTACTGCATCAGCGTCTGCGTGATCGCCGCTAACGATTGGTACTGCTGATCGGTGTATGGATGTGTGTCTGTGCCCTCTAGCTCAATACCGATAGAAAAATCGTTACATTGCTGCCGACCGTCAAAACACGAAGCGCCAGCATGCCATGCACGCGCACTGAATGGTACAAACTGGATCACACTTCCATCTCGTCGGATCAGTAGGTGGGCAGAGACGCGAAGCGATGCGATCTCGGCAAAGTAAGGGTGTTCAGCCGGATCGAGGTGCCCCTGAAAAAACTGTTCAATATAGGGACCGTCAAACTGACCGGGCGGCAGGCTGATATTGTGGATCACCAGCAAGGAGATATCGTTACTCTCCGGGCGTTGGTTATGATGAGGAGACAGGCAAGCGCGCGCGCCTACCAACCAATGATTGTCAATCTGTGAAAAAGACATACCCGATCCGCTTGAGCAAAATCGCTACTTTATCTGGTCAGTCGGTAGATTGGAATACAAGCAACAACGCGCTGTCGGATGGGTTTTGGCGTAATACATGGCGGCATCTGCTTGATTCATCATCTGCTGTAGCTCGAGTCCATCCGTTGGGAAGCAACTCACGCCGATACTAATGGCCAAAGACAATGAGGTCTCGGCAACCTGTATTGGCGCATGCATTTCGTCTTGGATACGTGTGATCACTTCATTCAACGCCGATTTGTCGGCTAACAAATCCAGCCAGACAATGAACTCATCACCGCCCAAGCGGCCAACCAAATCAGATCGACGCACAGATTGTTTCAAGCGCTGACTGACCACCTTGAGAAGCTCATCTCCCACACCATGTCCATAGGTGTCGTTCACTTGCTTAAAGTTATTCAAATCAATAAACAGTAAGGCAGCGTTCGTTTGGGCGCGATTAGCGCGCATTAACGCCACTTCAACATGCGATTCAAACGCACGCCGATTGAATAAGCCCGTCAACTCGTCGTGTTCGGCAAGGAATTTAAGTTGGTGTTGCTGTTCACGAAGCTGTTGGGTTTGGCGTGCGACTTCTTCGCTCAACTGTTTTTTGTCCACCATGGTATGGCTCAGCGCACGCTTCATCTCATTGACATGATCAGCCAACTCAGTCAGCTCATCTTTGTCAGTCAAGGTTAATTCAGTGGTTAAGTCACCTTGCTTTATTTGTGTAATCGTCGAATGCAATGCTTTTAGGCGGTGTGTTAACCGTCGCCGCAAGCTGGTCACAAACATGGTCACCAACAAGGCTAACACCACCAGTACGCCACCATGTACGACTAGCAGGGTTTTCTGTTGCTGCCCCGACTGGTGCATGACTTGCTGACGCACCGAAAAAGCGGTTTCACTCATCGCCTGCAGTAACACATTAAAACGTGAAAACAGCATCAAACGCCTGTCATCCACAGAGGGATCATCATCTAATTGCTCGGCGGTAATGCCCAATAGGCGATCAATGCTGTTTGCCGCGAGTCGGATCGACTGCGCGGACTGCGGCGGTAACGCCTCTTCATCACTGCTTAACTGCGCCCGCAATGCGTTGGTTGACTGATGGACATCTTGACGTGTTTGCGTGCTGGGGTATTGGCGATACAACCATAGACGGCCTCGCAGACTATCAATCTGCGAATGCACCGCCACGATGCTGTCTAACCGTGCTTGGATTTGATTTTGCTTATAAAAAAGCTCCACCGTAATTAACAGCGTAACGAAAGTGAGCGCCGTGCAAGCATACACAACGATACTGAGCTGCTGACCAATCCTCATTCTAATAAACTCACTTTTTGCGTGGCCTCAACCAAGGGGCCTGGGTTGAGTATGTGGCGGAATGACGGCGTGTTCCCTTCAACTAAACCCGCCTCTTGCGCCCATCGCGCTTGGTTTTTTAACCGCAGTAACAATGAGTCATTCAATGAAAGGCGAAATAAGTAATCTTGCCATAGCCAGCTGAGTTTATCGTCTGACATGTCAAGATACGCGGAGACCTGTGCCTTCGCTCGCTCTGGGTGCTGATGAATAAAGCTCACCGCGTCGTCTAAGGCACTGACAACCCGTTGCATGTCCTGGTGTTGCTTATTGACGAGCAAGCGATCACTGACTAACAGAAAAGAGAGGCTGTGCAAGCCTTTACTGTCAAGCGACTGTACCGGCTGGTTAGACTGCCTGAGTAGCTGATAGCCATAGGGCTCCCATATGGCTATCGCATCCACTTTCTCATCTAGGAGCGCGTTGGGCAGTGCTTCGGGGGGATAATCAACTTTTTCCACCTGATCTCTAGGAATGTCGTGCAATTGCAGCAAGGAATCAAAGAAATATTCACTGGCACTCGACGCAACAATGCCAACGCGTGCCTTGTCGAGCGCGTCCACCAGCGAGCCGCTAATCTCACGGCGAATAGACCAGAGTTTTACGTCGTTATCTGACTCGACAAAGCTAGTTAGCACATTAAAGTCATCGCGCTCAAAACTGTTAAACATCACCACCGTCTCTGAGGTAGTGGCTAAGTCCACTTCCCCTGACATCAAGGATTGAAAGCTTTTTACGCCCCCATGAACCGGCTTTAGCGTCATGTCGATGCCCTGCTTTTTAAACAAACCTTGCTCCTTAGCCACAATAATCGGTGCCGATAAGGGGGTAAGCGAGACGGCGATGGTCAGTGACGATAATGGCTCGGACACCGGAGGTCTGAGTTGCTGCCAAGCACGAAACCCAATGAACGCGATCGCTATCATGGCCACCAGCGCTAACCCTCGCTTCATGGCATCACCTCTTTGACTGTTCCTGCCTAAAGTGTAGACAAGTTAAAAGACAGAATATGATTAAAAAGATAGACGAATACGGGGAAACGAGAGAGAAAAGCTGCATTTCGTTATCACCAGCGTTATCATTCGACCACTTTTTGATGACCGCGGTAAGCCATGATGACATCGACCCCTTTTCATGCTGTCCATGACAGCGAGCGCCGCCTGGCCTATCTCACCTCTCACCTCAGCGCCGACGTGACCCGCGCGGTGACCGACGCACTGCGAGAAGATCTGGGTGGCGAGATCGACGCCAGTAAAGACATAACCGCCAGCCTCATTCCGGCAGACTCAGTATCCACCGCCACATTGATCACCCGAGAAGATGGCGTTTTCTGTGGCCGTGCCTTTGCGGATGAAGTGTTTCATCAGCTCGGTGGCGAAGTCACCTTGACGTGGCATGTCGAGGACGGCGACGCCATCACCGCCAACCAATCGCTGTGTACCTTACAGGGACCCTCGCGTGTCTTGTTGACCGGTGAACGCAATGCGATGAACTTTATTCAAACCCTCTCTGGGTGTGCGAGTAAGGTCGCCACCTATGTGGCAGCGCTCAACGGCACCCACACCAAATTGCTCGACACGCGTAAGACCATTCCGGGACTGCGCAGTGCCCTCAAATACGCTGTTGCCTGCGGTGGTGGCCATAACCATCGTATTGGTGTGTTTGATGCTTATTTGATCAAAGAGAATCATATTCTCGCCTGTGGCGGGATAGAGAACGCCGTCAAAGCGGCGCGCCGACTTAATCCTGATAAACCGGTCGAAGTAGAAACCGAAACCCTGGATGAGCTGCAACAAGCGATTAACGCAGGCGCCGATATTGTCATGCTGGATAACTTTAGTGTGCCGATGATGCGTGAAGCGGTGGCGTTAAACCAAAACCGCGTTGCGCTGGAAGTCTCGGGCAATGTCACCCTAGAGACGCTGGCAACATACGCCGCCACCGGGGTGGATTATATTTCTGTCGGCGCACTCACCAAGCACGTGACTGCGCTCGATTTATCCATGCGTTTTCAATAATACGTACGCTCGCTCAGATTCGACCAGGCCGCCCACGATGGGCGGCCTTTTTTATCGCGCTTTCGTGACAAAAAATTTGTTGTCAGTCGAATACTACAGTAGAAAAAAACACCATTACATCCGGCTTTTACCCTTCACTCTCAAACTCATATTCGCCCTCTTTTTTGCGTCACACACCAGCGTAAAGTCGCTGCACTCGCGGCCACCGCGTTGGCGGCCGACCATCATTGAGAGGAGAAATATAGGATGAAAAAGCAACAAGGGTTTAGCTTGATTGAGTTACTGATCGTCGTCGGCATTATCGCAGCGCTATCGGCTATCGCCGTTCCCGCTTATGTTAATAAACAGAAAATTGCTGAATTTAACTCAGGGTTAGCATCAGGCCGTGCTCTCCTTACACGGTTAGATCTTTATTTGGATGAAAATAGTGGCGATTCATTGAATAAATTTAAAAAAGCCTTGGGTGACGCTAAGAACCTAGGCGAGCTGGCAACAGTCAAGGTCTCGGGCCCTAAAGAAGGCGAAGATGATAAAGGGACTGAGCTGAAAGTCTCGTTTAATAATAATAGCTCGATTAACGGAACAGAAATTACCTTTGAGAAAAACAAGCTTGCTTGGGTATGTAAATACACAACGAAAGAAACTTTCGATGATGGTGATATTAAAGGATGTAAAAAAGCATAAGCAGCCAATGATCCCAACCGCTCCGTTATATCAATCTGGTTTGTTGAGTGATGCCCAGCGCCATACGTTGGGCATTGGCGACAATGTGTCGCTCAGCCTCGCGCATTTACTCGATGCAGGCGTTGACCCCACCGCGCTCGCCCACACCCTCGCGAGTCAGCATCACCTTCCGTTCGTGGAGAGCCATCAGTATCCGTTTAAAGACACCTGCTATGCCCTAGATAGGCGCGATTTGATTCAGCGTCATCAAGTGCTGCCGCTTGCTCAGCAAGGCCAAGAGCTACTGCTCGGCGTCAGTGACCCAGATAACACAGAGGCGGTCGCCGACTTTCGCTTTTCTACTGGGCTCAATGTTCGTTTGGTAGTGCTCAGTCAGCCGGATTTGGATGCCGCGCTGCGTCACTTGTACGGCGAAGATATCGATGGCACCCACGATGGCATGACTATCAGCGATCAGGACTTAGTCGCCCTGACCGTCACCGATAGCCCGCAAGAAGACAGCACCGAGCTACAAAGCGATCAGGCGCCGATCAGTCGCTACATTCAGCAGATCTTGGTGGATGCAGTGCGTAAAAACGCCTCCGACGTGCACTTTGAGCCCTTTGAGCAGCACTACCAAATTCGCTTTCGCCAGGACGGTTTATTGCACACCTATGCTCATCCTCCTGCGGGGGTCTCGCGGCGGCTGTCGACTCGACTCAAAATCTTAGCCCAACTTAATATTGCCGAGCGACGCTTACCACAAGACGGACGCATCAAGCTGACCCTTACTGCCGATCACACCGTCGATATGCGCGTCTCCACCTTACCGACCGTGTGGGGAGAGAAGGTGGTGGTGCGCTTGTTGAATAACGGCCAGCAGCAACTGACGCTGCATGATTTAGGCTTAACCGAGTGGCAGCGCCGGCACTATCAAGAGGCACTGGATAGACCGCAAGGCATGATTTTGTTTACCGGCCCAACCGGAAGCGGCAAAACCGTCTCTTTGTACAGTGGGTTAAAGTATCTCAATCAGCCCGAGCGTAATATTGCCACCATCGAAGATCCGGTTGAGATCCAGCTAGAAGGCGTCAACCAAGTCAACGTCAACACGGCCATTGGTTTAGATTTTGCCACCGCACTCCGTGCCTTTTTGCGTCAAGATCCCGATGTGGTGATGGTGGGGGAAATTCGCGATCTCGACACCGCTGAAATCGGGATCAAGGCCGCGCAAACCGGTCACCTGGTGTTATCAACCCTGCATACCAATTCAGCGGCCGAGAGCATCACCCGTTTAGCCCATATGGGCATTGCGCCCTACAATCTTGCTAGCTCTCTGAGCTTGGTAGTGGCCCAGCGTTTAGTACGCCGTTTATGCCCTATTTGCAAACAACCGCATCCGTCTGGTGATCCTCGCCTTCAGTTCTTGGCTAACCTCTATCCGTCTCTAACCCCAAGTACTCTGTACCAGGCTAACCCCCACGGCTGTTATCAGTGCTATCAGGGCTATCAAGGCCGCACAGGGGTATACGAGGTGCTTCCCGTGACCGAAGCCATTGCTGACGCCATTTACCGCAATGCCAGTGCCATTGAACTGACCCAACTGGCTACCGAAGAAGGCATGTGGCGGTTGGCCGACTCTGGCGTTGCCAAACTCAACCAAGGGAGCACCAGTATTCAAGAACTTACCCGCGTTATTCAACTTGCCTAAGGAGTCGTCATGGCCAAACCCACCCTGTTTATCTTTCATTGGCGCCAAGCCGCCGCAAGCGGCGAAAAACAAGGGCAAGTATTCGCCTATACCGAGCGAGATGCACGCCAAGAGCTAGCCAACCAATCTATTGTCCCCAGCCGCCTTATTCGCCGCCGACTATCGAGCTTTCAGCAGCGTCGTCATAAAGCCAAAGCAGCAGATATCACCCAATTTTCCCGCGATCTCACCACCTTGCTTGAGTCTGGGATCCCTATCGTGCAAGCCCTCAACCTCATCGCGCTCAATCAGGTCAAAGCCGAAATGCGCTTACTGGTGCGTCATATCCGCCAGCAACTGGAGGCGGGTACCAATTTGAGTGATGCGTTGGCGCACGCAAGTCCCTTGTTTGATCGCTTTTATTGCGATTTAGTCGCAACGGGCGAGCAAACCGGGCAACTGCCGGAGATCTTTGCTCGCCTGACTCTATACCGTGAAAAGCAGGCGTTGCTTCGCAGTAAAGTCATCAAAGCCATGATCTATCCCAGCATCGTGGTCAGCGTGGCATTAGGCGTCAGTGCCTACCTGCTGGTATTCGTGATCCCGAAGTTTAAACATATTTTTGACTCCTTCGGGGCAGAACTGCCTTGGCTCACCCAACAAGTGCTCGCCTTGTCTGATATCGTCAGTCAGCACGCCTTAACCATGACTGTTGTCGTAGCGGGCCTTGCCGCTGCGCATCAATTACTGCAGCGTAAAAACGCGACCTACCGATATCACTATGACCGCTGGCTGCTCAAATTCCCCGTCATTGGTGAAGTGATTGGCAAAGCCTGCATTGCCAAATTTTCTCGCACCTTAGCCACCACCTTTAGTGCCGGTATTCCGTTACTCTCTGGCTTGCAAGCCGCGACGAAATCCATGACCAACGCGTATTATGTTCACGCGCTTAACGCCGTGCATCAGCACACGGCCACTGGTATTCCGCTTTACCAAGCCTTGCGCGACAGTAATAGCTTCCCTGTGATGGTGACGCAAATGGTAATGATTGGCGAAGAGTCGGGATCGCTCGATGATATGCTCAATCGCATCGCACAAATCTATGAAGCCGAGGTCGACAACACCGTGGACAATCTCGGTAAAATCATTGAGCCCCTGTTAATTTTAGTGCTAGGGCTATTAATTGGCGGCTTAGTGGTGGCCATGTATCTACCCATTTTTAATCTGATGTCTGTTCTTGGCTAGCCAAGATAGAGTCTCTCGCGACAAGGCGCTATGATGCGCACAAGGTTCATGCCCAGAAGGTACCATGTTGATATTCTCATCACCGTTATTCATTTTTTTTGCTGGCTTATTTGGTCTGATTGTCGGTAGCTTTTTAAATGTGGTCATCGCGCGCGTGCCAATCATGATGGCGCGGCGTTGGCGGCAAGAATGCTTGGCCACGTTTCCCGATGCTAATATTGACGCCCCTAACGCGCAGCGCTTTGATTTGTGTCTTCCCGCCTCACACTGCCCAGATTGTCAGCAGCCGATTGCGTGGTACGATAATATTCCTTTGCTCAGTTGGCTGATGTTAAAAGGCCGCTGCCGTCAGTGTGGCACGATGATTAGTCCGCGCTACCCACTGGTCGAGGTCACCAGTGCTATTGTCTGTGTGTTACCGGCATGGCTTATTTCCTCACCGGCGTGGGCCGTCGCGGTGATGGCGGCCAGCCTCACTTTGCTGGCGCTGACCCTCATTGATTGGGAAACCCTGTTGCTGCCCGATCAGCTTACCCTGCCACTCCTTTGGGCTGGGATCGCTCTCGCACTCTTGGGGATCAGCCCTGTCTCACTCACAGACAGTGTCATCGGCGCCATGACAGGCTACCTCAGCCTATGGAGCCTCTTTTGGGCATTCAAGCTGACCACTGGCAAAGAAGGCATGGGCTATGGTGATTTTAAACTGTTTGCGGCACTGGGCGCTTGGGTCGGTTGGCAAGCCTTACCGCTACTGATTTTACTCGCCTCACTGAGTGGCGCCATCGTCGGGGCACTATTACTGCGCCAACAACAAAAAAGTCTGCAACACGCGTTTGCCTTTGGCCCCTTTATTGCTGTCGCAGGCTGGCTAAGTCTGCTTTGGGGCGACAGCCTGTTACACTGGTACCTTTCACAAATTCTAGGAGTACGCTAATGGCCGTTGTGATCGGGTTAACCGGAGGGATTGGCAGTGGTAAAAGCACGGTTGCCAACCGTTTTGCCGCCAAGGGCATTGATATTATTGATGCCGATGTGATCGCCCGTGAGGTGGTTGCTCCCGGTAGTGATGGTCTGGCCGCGATTGTCGCGCGTTTTGGCACGCCGGCATTAACCCCAGATGGCAGCCTAGATCGTGCCTGGCTTCGTGAGCGAGTGTTTAGTCATCCAGACGACAAGCAATGGCTCGATAACCTGCTTCATCCCATGATCCGCCAACGCATGATCCAAGCCTGTGCGCAGGCCAGTTCAGCGTATTGTTTGCTTGTGGTGCCCTTGTTAGTAGAGAATAACCTGACGTCATTGGCGCAACGGGTGTTGGTCGTCGATGTTGACGAGCAAACACAAATCGCGCGCACGCTCGCGCGTGATCACGTGAGCGAACAACAAGTTCACGCGATTTTGGCCGCACAAGCCAGTCGCTCACAACGCCTCGCCGTCGCCGATGATGTGATCGATAATACGCAAACCGAAGCGGAACTTGATCGGCAAGTTGATGCCTTACATCACACGTATTTAACCTTGGCAACCCAGGCAAACGTCGACCCATAGTCGGACAGGACAGCTAAACGCTTATGACCAGCCTCACTTTGTATGAACACCCACTCAATGAACAGGTGCGAATTTACTTGCGCCTGGAGTACCTGCTCTCTCAACTGGACGAAGTGAGCGGGCTTTCTGCGCCCTGCCACCATATTCAATTTTTCCGCAGCCTGTTTGACCTACAGGAGATTTTAGAGCAGGTGCAAGTGAAAGCGGATCTCGCCAAGGATTTGGACAAACTCAAGAAAAAACTCAAAGCCTGGGCTGACGTCCCCCAAGTCGATCAGACACAGCTCAACCAGCTACTCGATCAACTCGCCGCACACCAACGCGCGGTATTGCAAGCCAAACGCTTCGGCCAAGCGTTAAAAGAAGATCGCTTTTTAACCAGCATCAAGCAGCGCTTTTCGATTCCAGGGGGGAGCTGTAGCTTTGATCTACCCAATTTCCATTACTGGCTCCATCAACCGCTTGCCGCACGACAAAGTGCGATTCAGGCCTGGATGGAAACCCTAGCACCATTACGCCACGCTTTGGCGTTCTGGCTGCAGCTCACGCGTGAAAGCGCACACGGGGGAACCGCCAACGTCCAACAAGGCTTTTACCAGCAAGAGGCGGATGGAGCCTGCTTAATTCGGCTTAAGATATCCCCTGATCTTGGGGTTTACCCGTTAGTGTCTGGGCACAAAAACCGCTTCGCGATCCGCTTTATGCCATTTGACGACGATCACGAGGTCGCCGACAATATGTCTGTTCATATCAGTGTTTGTTAAGGAGATCCACGTGAGTGATGCCCCTACCGTTGTCAAATGCCCAACATGCCAACAGCCTGTGGTTTGGGGAGAGGTCAGCCCACATCGTCCATTTTGCAGTAAACGCTGTCAGTTGATTGATTTGGGAGAATGGGCCAGTGAAGAAAAAGCCATCCCCGGGGCCCCTGACCTTTCTGATGATGATCTCTGGTCAGAAGGGCAGCACGAGTAAACGCTCTGCCCCTGTTCACTTTTCTCCAACGCCTCTCTCGCGCTCAGAACCGAGCGCGAATTTTTTCTAATACCGCATCGTTGGCCTCGGGAAACGGATAGTTATCCAATTCGGCAATCGGTGCCCAAATACCCTCCTGCCCCTCACAGCCTTGCGGCTCGCCCTCAAAGTCACAGACCAAGAAAAAATCCAAACTTAATGCTTTGTCGGGAAAGTCAAAGTCCAACGATATAAAGGGGCTGACCGCTTTTGCTGTAATCCCGACTTCTTCGTTTAATTCACGCAGCAGTGCCCGTTGCGGGGTTTCACTCCCCTCAATTTTTCCGCCAGGAAATTCCCACTTTCCCCCTTGATGCGCGTGAGCATGGCGGCGAGTGATAAAGACTTTGTCTTGTGTCGGATTAACAATAATGCCAGCGGCAATACTTACCCGTTTCATGGTCTCTCCTGATAATAAAAAAAGGCCGATAAACGGCCTTTTTGATAATGCATGGTCAGGGCTTAGATTCTACCGTGACATTGCTTAAATTTCTTCCCTGATCCACAAGGACAAGGCTCATTACGACCAACTTTACGTCCATCACGCACCACGGTTTCGTTGCCGCTGCCACCTTGTTCGGCGCTGTCGCTATCATCAAACTGGTTATCAGCTTGCGCATGGTTAACTTGCTGCTTTTGCGCGGCCTGCTCTGCGCGCGCTTTGCGCTCGGCTTCCATACGCTCAACGTCATCCGGCTGCTGAACACGCACTCGGCTAAGCGTTGTCACCACATCGGTTTTCAGCGCTTCTAGCATGCCCTCAAACAGCTCAAACGATTCGCGCTTGTACTCTTGTTTCGGGTTCTTCTGCGCATAGCCACGTAAGTGAATACCTTGACGGAGGTGATCCATCGCCGCGAGGTGCTCTTTCCAAAGCGTATCCAAGGTTTGCAGCATCACTGCTTTTTCAAAGTTACGCAGGGTTTCTGCCCCTACCGCCTCTTCTTTGCCTTTATAAACCTCGATCAAGGCCGTCAGAATGCGCTCGCGCAACAACTCTTCATACAGCTTGTCGTCTTCATCTAGCCATTGCTGAATCGGCAATTCGAGATCAAAATCCGCTTTAAGGCGCTTTTCAAGGCCAGCAATATCCCACATTTCTTCTAGCGATTGTGGCGGAATGTACTGGTTCACAATGTTATTAACCACATCCTCGCGGTTGTGCTCGATCATTTCGCTGATATCTTCTGACACCAGTAACGCGTCACGCAGCTCGTACACCACTTTGCGCTGATCGTTGGCGACATCATCAAACTCGAGCAGTTGCTTACGGATGTCAAAGTTACGCCCTTCTACTTTTCGTTGTGCGTTTTCAATGGCTTTATTGACCCATGGGTGCTCAATGGCTTCGCCTTCGGCCATCCCTAATCGTTTCATCATGTTAGAGACTTTTTCTGAGGCGAAGATCCGCATCAAAGAATCTTCCATCGACAAATAGAAACGGGTTGAGCCTGGGTCACCTTGACGACCAGCACGACCACGCAGCTGGTTATCGATACGACGAGATTCATGACGCTCAGTACCAATGATATGCAGGCCACCCGCTTCAACGACCTGGTCATGAAGCTGCTGCCATTTTTCTTTCGCCGCTTCTACTTGCGCATCGGTCGGGTTTTCAACATCACCCAGCACTTGTTTCCAGCTACCACCCAACACGATATCGGTACCGCGACCGGCCATGTTAGTGGCGATCGTTACCGTGCCTGGGTAACCGGCTTGCTCAACAATATCGGCTTCATGGGCGTGGAATTTGGCGTTGAGCACTTGGTGCTTGATACCATCTTTTTTCAAGGCATTCGATAACAATTCAGATTTTTCAATCGATACCGTTCCGACCAATACCGGTTGACCGGCTTTGGCACGTGTTTTGATGTCTTCCGCAATAGCGGCAAACTTTTCTTTTTCGGTCATGTAGACCTGATCGGCGTGATCTTTACGCACCATTGGGCGGTTAGTCGGGATAACCACGGTGTCTAGGCCATAGATAGACTGGAATTCGAACGCCTCGGTGTCCGCGGTCCCTGTCATGCCTGAGAGTTTGTCATACAAACGGAAGAAGTTTTGGAAGGTGATCGAGGCCAGCGTTTGGTTCTCGTTTTGAATTTTCACCCCTTCTTTGGCTTCCACCGCCTGGTGTAAGCCTTCTGACCAACGACGTCCCGGCATGGTACGCCCAGTGTGCTCATCCACGATGATGACTTCATCGTCTTTAACGATGTAATCAACGTCGCGCTCAAACAAGACGTGCGCGCGTAATGCGGCATTAATATGATGAATCAGGCTGATATTTGCCGGTGAGTACAGCGTATCGCCGTCTTCCATCAAGCCGTTTTTCTTGAGCAAGTCTTCGACAAACTCTTGACCATTTTCGGTCATGTACACTTGCTTGGCTTTTTCATCGACCGTGAAGTGGCCATCACCTTGATAGTCTTCGGTATCTTCTTGCTCTTGCTGTTTCAGGCTTGGGATCAAGGCATTGATACGCTGATACATCTCCGAGCTGTCTTCTGCTGGCCCAGAAATAATCAGAGGCGTACGCGCCTCATCAATGAGGATCGAGTCAACCTCATCGACAATCGAGAAATAGCGATCGCGTTGCACACGGTCTTCTGCTCGAAACGCCATGTTGTCACGCAAATAGTCAAAGCCGAACTCGTTATTGGTACCGTAAAGTACATCACACGCATAAGCGGCTTTTTTCGCCTCCGGCGGCATGTTGGGGACATTGACGCCCACCGTCATTCCTAAAAACTCAAACAACGGACGGTTGGTTTCGGCATCACGTTCCGCCAAATAATCATTCACCGTCACAATGTGAACCGCTTTTCCGGTCAGGGCGTTCAAATAAGAAGGTAGCGTCGCGGTCAGGGTTTTACCTTCACCGGTGCGCATTTCCGCAATCTGACCATTGTGGAGTACGATACCGCCGACCATTTGCACGTCAAAGTGGCGCAGGCCAAATACACGCTTAGAGGCTTCTCGTACAGTGGCAAAGGCTTCAGGAAGGAGGTCATCAAGCTCGGCACCTTGATCAAGGCGCTCGCGGAATTCAACGGTTTTCGCTTTCAGCGCATCATCATTCAATGCTTCAAATTGGGGTTCGAGTTTGTTGATTTCATCAACAACTTTTCTCAGCCGACGCAAGGTGCGGTCATTACGGCTTCCGATAACTTTAGTCAGGACTTTCGATAACATGGCGTTGCCGGTACTCTTTTTAATGGTTTTCCCACATGGGCGGCCGCTACACTGCCTCTATGCTGGCGTGTTTCAGTTCAAACGCGGGTTGGCTTAAGCTCATCGATTCAACACAAGATGCCAAAACGCATCTACCTTAAGTGGAGCCAAATCGGACAGAATTCAAGGGCGATGACGCCACTTCACAACGATTTCCACGTGACTGAATGTAAATGTGGTAGATGGCACGGAAAAAATACGCCGCCATCGCCTTACCCATGCGACACTTACCTGTGAATGGTTTTTTCACTCTACGGTGATCACCTCAGGACATACCGATATATCAACCCGGTAGGCTACATGCCGAGGTGGAGCATGTATGATAAGGTAAATTACTTTCACATCCTATGACAAATCCAATACTCAAGGGATCAATTAGCGAAAATTAGACGCTGTGCGCCCGTTCAGGCGCCGAATTGATGACAAAAAAGGCAGTTATTGCGCGATGAGAGACCACCGTCCCCGCTCTACCCTCCATCTGTTGGAGAGCGACCCCAATAATATTGCTCAGCGAGCGGTTGAGCTCGCCAAGCTAAACAAGCTGATCTTAGCCTTGTTACCCGGTGAGACATCAAAAGCTTGCCGCGTCGCCAATTATCGTGATGGCGTATTGGTGGTAGAAGCCGGTAGCGCCGCCTGGGCGATGCGACTGAACTACGAACGACAACATTTATTGTCGGTATTACGTCAAAAAGGGCTGGCAAGCCTAACAACCATTGAAGTGAAAATTAACCCGGCACTCGCCGCCGCCGATCGAGAAGACAAAGAAACCGCGCCGTCCCGCCACCTTAGTCAAGCCTCGGGTGAGTTACTGCGTGCACTAGGTGACAATGCCTCTCCCAAACTAAAAGCACGGTTCGAGGCGTTGGCCAAACTCGCCGAGGATCAAAAAAAGCCAGAGTGAGCTCTGGCTTTTTATCTATCAATCTCTGGGTATTAGCGGTTTATTCTGCCTCAGTATGGTGCATTGCGCTGTTACCGTGCAACCGCCTACCGCATCAGACAGGGCTTAGGCCAAGACCATCCCCGGCTCAGCAAATGCGACCGGTGAGGTGTCGGTTTCTTCAAACGTGACCCACTCCCAAGCTTCTTGATCGGCCAAGACCGCGCGCAACAGTTTGTTGTTCAGTGCATGGCCCGATTTGTACGCGCGCATCTCACCGAGGATACTGTGGCCACACATGTAAAGGTCACCGATAGCGTCCAACACCTTATGCTTGACGAGTTCGTTGTCAAAGCGCAGGCCTTCTTCATTCAAGATACGATAATCGTCCAGCACGATGGCACAGTCAAAGCTGCCGCCCAGACACAAATTTTGTGACTGCAGGTACTCGATGTCACGCATAAAACCGAAGGTACGAGCCCGGCTCAAGTCTTTAATAAAAGACTGGCTTGAAAAGTCTAGTACCAGGTTTTGTTGCTCAGATTCAATCGCGGGGTGGTCGAATTCGATAGCAAAATCAAGACGGAAGCCGTTATACGGCAGCAACTCCGCCCATTTGTCATCGTCTTCAATGCGAACAGGCTTTTTAATGCGAATGAACCGTTTTGGCGCGTTTTGGACGTCGATACCCGCAGACTGCAGCAAAAAGATGAACGGGCTTGAACTGCCATCCATAATTGGAATTTCTGGCGCGTCCACTTCGATAATAATGTTATCGATCCCCATGCCTGCAATTGCTGCACTGAGATGCTCAACGGTTGAGATGCGAACACCCGCGTCATTGACTAAGGCGGTGCACAACATGGTGTCGCGCACATCCTCAGGGTTAGCCGGAAAATCGACCGGTGGCTCCATGTCTGTGCGACGGTAAATCACACCGGTATTGGCAGGAGCCGGACGCAGAGTAAGCGTAACCTTACGCCCAGAGTGGAGACCCACACCAGTCGTTTGGACCATACTTTTCAATGTTCGCTGTCTAATCATCGGCTTATCTCAACTTTTTCTCAAAAAAGTGTGCTCTGTGTCACTCATTACCCTGTCACCTTAGACAAGGGGAGCGTGATGGTAGCACATCACTGGCTACAAACCAAGCAATTGCGATTAGTCAGCTTGTTTACGCAAAAACGCAGGAATATCGAGATAATCATGCTCGGTCTGCGATTTTGGTGCTGCATTCGAAGACGATGCAGCAGGCTGCTCTTTCGCCGCAGGGTTTGCACTTGCCGCCTGAGGTTTCTCTTGCAAAGGCTGTGCCTTTTTCGGCTCTGCCTGTGCTTGCCCAGACTGTGAGTTGGTCACCAAGGTGATATCTGGCTTACGCTCATTACCAATTCCGGTGGCCACGACAGTCACACGCAGCTCGTCGCTCATCTCTGGGTCCATCGATGTCCCAATCACCACAGTCGCATTGTCTGATGCAAACGCTTTGACGGTGTTACCCACGGTCTCAAATTCATCAAGACGCATATCAAAGCCTGCGGTAATATTCACCAGCACACCGCGCGCACCGGCTAAGTCGATGTCTTCAAGAAGCGGGCTAGAAATGGCCATTTCTGCTGCCTCTTCCGCGCGATCTTCGCCGGTTGCCACGCCGCTACCCATCATCGCGTGTCCCATCTCTGACATCACAGTGCGGACATCCGCAAAGTCGACGTTGATGTGACCTGGGCGCGTGATTAACTCGGCGATCCCTTGCACGGCGTTGCGTAGCACGTCGTTTGCTTTGGCAAAGGCATCGAGCAATGTAATCCCACGACCTAGCACTTTAAGCAGTTTTTCGTTCGGGATCGTAATCAGCGAGTCAACATGTTTTGACAGCTCTTCGATACCTTGCTCTGCAAAAGCGAGTCGCTTTTTACCCTCAAAGCTGAATGGTTTAGTGACCACAGCAACGGTCAGGATTCCCATTTCTTTCGCGATTTCCGCAATAATGGGGGCTCCGCCGGTTCCTGTACCACCGCCCATTCCGGCTGCGATAAATACCATATCGGCACCTTCGAGCTCAGCTTTAATCGCATCGCGATCTTCAAGGGCAGAATCTCGACCTACTTGTGGGTTAGCCCCCGCACCTAGGCCTTTAGTGATATCACCACCAATTTGAATGACCGTGCCTACGCTGCTTTTACGTAGTGCTTGGGCATCCGTGTTAATGCTAATAAAGTCAACCCCTTCGATTGACTCACGCACCATATGCTCAACGGCGTTACCACCGCCACCGCCAATGCCGACGACCTTAATCACCGCATCGTCAGACATTTCCATCATCGGTTCAAACATGAGTTCTCTCCGTCCTTCCTGTTCGCATCAGGGTTAAAATTCTTTCTTAAACCAGCTACTCAGCTTGTTTATCCAGCTAGCCACAGCCCGCTTTTGTTCTGGTTCACTCGTTTCTGTCAGCAAGCTCTCTTTGCCGTAGTGTAAAAGCCCAACCGCGGTTGCATAACAAGGCGCTTGCACATAGTCGGTCAATCCGGTGACATTCACAGGTTGCCCCACTCTTACTTGGTTTTGGAATACGCGTTCTGCACATTCCACCAAGCCATGCATTTGTGATGCGCCCCCAGTGAGCACAATTCCCGCTGCCATTTGATGTTTAACACCATCGCTACGCAGCTTTTCTTGGATAGCGACCAGCTTTTGGTTCACCAGACCCAAAAGCTCTGAGCAACGCGGCTCAATCACCTCTGACAAGGTTTGTCGCTGCAATGTCCTTGATGGGCGTCCTCCCACACTTGGGACATTCACTTTGGCATCCTTGTTCACCAACTCACTCAATGCACAGCCATATTTCACTTTAATGTCTTCTGCATCGGCCAGTGGTGTGCCAAAGGCATAGGCAATATCACTGGTAATCACATTGCCCGCATAGGGGATCACTTCGGCATGGCGGAGGGCACCTCCTGTCCACACGGCAAGATCCATGGTGCCGCCGCCGATATCGACGACACAGACACCTAGCTCTCGCTCATCCGGTGTGATCACGGCATGACTTGCTGAAAGCCCGGAGAAAATCAGTTGATCAACGCTAAGACCACAACGTTCGACTGCTTTCTCAATATTTTTTGCGGTGTCATTGTGACATGTGATGAGGTGCACACTCGCTTCCATCCTCACCCCGGATAACCCGAGCGGATTTTTGATCCCTTCTTGATAATCAATTTTGTATTCTTGTGGGATCACATGCAGCACGCGCTGCTCATCACTGATTTTGACCGACTTCGCGGTATGAATCACATTGTCTATGTCGTCTTGGGTAACATCTTCATCCGATATTGTCCCCATCCCTCTCTCAGTTTGGCAGTGAATATGCTTCCCTGACAAAGAAAGATAGACAGAGCTGATTTGGCAATCTGCCATCATCTCGGCTTCATTCACCGCACGCTGAACAGATTTAACCACAGACTCTAAGTCGTTAACGCCACCTTTATCCATGCCGCGAGAGGGACTACTGCCCACACCCAGCACGTTGATCGTGCCATCTGGCAGCACTTCACTGACCAGGGTAGACACTTTGGACGTCCCTATATCGAGCCCAACTATCAGTGACTTGTCTGTCGTTTTATTCATTCAACCATCTCTTAATTTTGGCGATTCGCGTCGTCTGCCTCTGTTTTCCAGCCTACCGCAGCCCCGGTGTCATAACGTAAATCGACATACGCAATGGCTTTGTCTTGTGCCTTTATCCGCGGATATAAACGGACCAATCGCGCTAGCCTTTCTTGTCGCGCCTTTCGCCCTAACTCAATCCGTACGCCATCTCGTGTCACGATACGCCATGAGCGCCGTTTATTGAGTGATAACGCCTGAATCGATAAGCCAATTCGCTGTAATTTACGTTCGAGTTCTCGACTCGTATGCAATACTTCTTCCGACGTGCCGGTATTGCCGTGTAGCGACACCAGCTTTTTATCGGCGACATCTTGCGGGGCGCCATTGAATACCGTCCCGTCTGGCGTCAGCAACTTTTGCCCATTCCAAATCGCGCTCGCCCGGTATTCAGTAATATGTACCTTTAAGGTGTCGGGCCACTGCTTTCTTACCGCGACCTGTTTCACCCATGGGAGCGCCTCAATGTTCGCTTGGATGCGATTTACATCCTGCAGCATAAAGCTTTTTAGCTCGCCGCCTGACAACACGGCTTGGCGAACTTGATCAACACTGACATGTGTTTGGTCACCTTCCATCACCAGTTGTGACAAGGGGAGCTGCTGCTCATCACTCATCCAATCAATCACACGGACGATCCCTAGCAACATCAGGGTGATCACCCCAACCAGGAACGCGAGTGAAGCGCCTGTTTGCCGATCCAGTTTTATCACTGCTTGTACGCGTGTCAGGGCATTGACCATGCTCATACCTATCTTATCGCCTTGTGTCGATGCGACTTGACACTCACAGCGAAAAAACCGACTGATTATAGCGATCCCGCGTGACGCTCTCCAACCTAGAGATGCACTTTCATCAATAAGCTGGGATCGATTGCGCGTCATTTTCCCACAAAGACGATAAAAACCGATGTTTATTCTCGCAACAACCGATGTTGACCGCTATTTTTATCTCGCCAGCTACTTTTTATTGCGCCATTTTAGCCTTGTCTAGCTGCTTTGCCGCTAAATTTTTTGCTACTTTACCAATATCACCCGCGCCTTGTGTTAAAACCAAGTCATTAGGTTGCAGCACGTTGGCTAACGCCGGGGGTAATGCCTCAGCATTAGGCACAAAAATAGGATCCAGCTTCCCGCGCGCGCGAATGCTACGACACAAGCTTCTACCGTCAGCCCCCGCAATCGGCGTTTCACCCGCTGAGTACACATCCAGCATCAGCAAAACATCCACTTTTTCCAACACATTGGCAAAGTCATCATAAAGATCGCGCGTACGGCTGTAACGGTGTGGCTGAAAAATCATCACTAAACGATGGTCTTGCCAGCCAGCGCGTGCCGCTTTGATGGTCACGTCCACTTCACTGGGGTGATGACCATAATCATCCACCAGCAAGGCGGTGCCATCCTCCACGGCAAACTCACCGAGTTGGTCAAAACGCCGCCCTGTACCCGCAAAATTGGCTAAAGCACGTAAAATAGCCTCATCGTCGACACCATCTTCTGTGGCGACAGCAATCGCCGCTGCCGCGTTGAGCGCATTGTGCTGGCCTGGCGTATTTAAACGAATCGTCAGTGTCTCGCGGTGAGGGCGTGTGACTTTAAACACGCCACACTGCCCATGCTGTTGGTAATCATGTAAACATACATCGGCATCTTGCGAGAACCCGTAAGTGATCACTTGCCGTCCAATCGACGGGATCAGCTCACGAACGACCGGATCATCAATGCACACCACCGCCAATCCGTAAAAGGGCAGATTATGGAGAAAGTCGATAAACGTCTGCTGCAACTTCGCGAAGCTACCACCATAAGTGTCCATGTGGTCCGCTTCTATGTTGGTGACAATGGCGACCATTGGCTGCAAGTGTAAAAAGGAAGCATCACTTTCATCTGCTTCGGCAATCAAATAGCGACTGCTACCTAACCGCGCATTGGTGCCTGCACTTTTTACCAGCCCTCCATTGACGAAAGTGGGATCTAACCCTGCCTCAGAGAAAATTTGTGTGACCATCGCGGTGGTGGTGGTTTTGCCGTGTGTACCGGCAACGGCAATTCCGTGCCGGTAGCGCATTAACTCGGCAAGCATTTCCGCCCGGCGCACCACAGGTATACGCGCCGCCTTTGCCGCTTCCACCTCCGGGTTGTCCGGCTTGATGGCCGTCGATACCACCACGACACTGGCTTGTTCAATATGGCTGGCTTGATGACCGATAAAAATCTGCGCCCCCATGGATGCCAATCGCTCTGTGACGATATTCTGTGCAAGATCCGAGCCGGTTATTTGGTAACCTTCATTAATCAGCACTTCAGCAATACCACACATGCCTGCACCGCCGATCCCCACAAAGTGGATCCGCTTAACCCGGCGCATTTCCGGGATCATGGTGCGAATTTTTTCCAGCTGCTGATTATCCAATTTACCCATTCTCTATTCTCTATTTGTTGGCGTGCGTGACGATGACGTCCGCGACACGGGCATCTGCATCAATAATGGCCGCCTCTCGCGCTGCCGTCGCCATCGCTAACAAGCGCGGACGGTCAAGCTGGTTGATTGTCTCAGCCAATGTGCTTGCTGTCAGTGATGGCTGTTCAATCATTAAAGCCGCACCGCGGGCGACTAAATAATCACCGTTAAGTGCTTGTTGCCTATCGGCATGCATAAAGGGGACGAAAATCGCCCCAACGCCAGCCGCCGCCAGCTCAGAAACCGTCAATGCCCCGCTGCGGCAAATCACTACATCGGCCCACGCATAGGCCTCGGCAACATCGTCAATAAATTCGCTGACAACCACATCGCTAACACCGGTTTGCTGATAAGCATCCCGTGTCAGGTCGGCGTTATGCTTGCCTGCTTGGTGGCGAACCGTCACCGCTTGCTCGGTGAGCGCGACCGCCTCGGGGACTGTTTGGTTAAGAATACGCGCCCCTTGGCTGCCTCCCATCACCAAAATCCGCAACGGCCCTGCTCGTTCATTCAAACGGTGTTCAGGCGCCGGAATATCACACACATCTCGGCGCACCGGATTACCCACCACTGTCTTGCCATCGAATGCGCCAGGAAACGCTTGTAACACCTGTTTGGCGACCTTCGCCAACCAGCGGTTGGTTAACCCCGCGACCGCATTTTGTTCATGTAAGATAACGGGCACACCGCTTAACCACGCCGCAATGCCACCTGGGCCACTCACATAACCGCCCATGCCTAACACAGCATCCGGTTTAACCCGTTTAATGACTTGTCGCGCTTGCCAAATCGCACTGACAATCATCCAAGGGGCTCGTAGCTTGCGCATCAGCCCTGAACCAATCAAGCCTTTAACGCGAATAAATGCGATCTCGATGCCATATTTAGGCACCAAATCGGCCTCCATGCGATCCGCGGTGCCCAACCAACAAACGTCCCAGCCTTGTTTCTCTAAATACTTGGCGACGGCGAGCCCCGGAAAAACATGCCCACCGGTGCCACCTGCCATCACTAATAATCGTTTTTTACGCATTGTTAGGGTCTTTATCTTGATAAGGGTTTCTTTGATGTGCTTGCGATGTGGCTAAGCGATACTCATGATCAATGCGCAATAACAGCGCCACGGCCACCGCCATGATCACCAAGCTGGAGCCCCCGTAACTGATCAACGGCAAGGTCAAGCCTTTAGTGGGGAGCATACCAGCAGCAGCCCCCACATTGACCATGGTTTGGAACGCAAACCAGATCCCAATCCCGAAGGCAAGAAAGCCACCAAATAGTTGGTTTTGCTCGAGGCAACGCTTACCAATAAACAAGGCTTTAAACACCAAGTAAAAAATCAAACACAAAATGACGCTGACGCCCACCAAACCAAGCTCTTCGGCAATCACCGCAAACACGAAATCAGTATGGGCTTCTGGCAGATATTCCAGTTTTTGGATGGAGTTACCGAGCCCTTGTCCAAACCAATCTCCGCGACCAAATGCCATCAAAGACTGGGTTAGCTGATAACCACTGCCAAACGGGTCTTGCCATGGGTCTAAAAAGGCAGTGACACGGCGCACTCGGTAAGGCTCAGCGACAATCAAGCCGCCTACCAAGGTCAACCCGGTGATCAGCAGCGCAATAAACTGCCACAGCTTGGCCCCTGCAATAAACAACATGCCCACAGTGGTGACAAACATCACCACCACCGAGCCTAAATCAGGTTGTGCCAACAGCAAGCTCGCAAACAGCAACAAGACAGCCAGCGGTTTGGCAAAGCCGCGGAAATGCTCACGCACCTCACCATGACGACGCACCAGATAACCGGCTAAAAAGACAAACAAGGATAACTTGGCGATCTCCGCAGGCTGAATATTGATCCCAGCCACAGAGATCCAGCGCGCGGCACCATTGACAGACCGACCCACAGCAAGCACCGCCAGTAACAATAGCGACGAGAGCAATAACATGTAGCCGCTATAGCGCTGCCACCAATGCACGGGAATGTACATCACTACCACTGCGGCGACGATGGCGACGGTCAGATAAAAAGCATGACGCTTGGCAAACAAAAAAGGCGCATCCGCCAGCCTAAGCCCCACAGGCAAAGATGCCGACGTCACCATGACTAACCCGATGACCATCAACAGCAACGACGTCCACACTAACTGGCGATCGTATAACACGCCAGGAGACGGCGTCCGAAGCCACTGCCAGCAGTATTGAGGAAGTCTGCGCACGGTCATGTCTGCCTCGCAATCATCGATTCTACGCCCGCGATAAAAGCGTCACCACGGGCAGCAAAATTAGCAAATTGATCCAGACTCGAGCAGGCGGGCGATAACAACACCATATCACCGGCTGTCACTTGATTAGCAGCGGCCGTCATCGCTTGTTGCAGAGTATCGACACAGTGCGCCTGCTTATCGAGCTGTGCTAACTGGGCTTTATCCTTGCCAAAGCAATAAAGCGATACCGAGAGTTTCGCCAACGCCGGTTGTAAAGCGCGAAAGTCGGCGCCTTTACCATCGCCACCCACCAAAAGGTGTAACCGCCCGTCGAGATCCAAACCATCAAGCGCCGCCAGGGTACTGGCCACATTGGTGGCTTTTGAATCATTGACCCATAGCACGCCCTGATGCTCGGCGACTTTTTGACAACGGTGCGGGAGGCCAGCGTACGTACTGAGTGCTGCTTTTTGTCCTTGTTGGCTGATGCCGACACTGTCAGCCAGCGCCATGGCCGCCAGCCCATTCGCCACGTTATGACGGCCCACCAGCCCCAGCGAAGAGACGGGAAGCAGTGGCTGGCCGTGTGCCGCTAACCAAGCTTCACCTTGGTGGCTGATAAGGCAATAATCGCCTTGGTGGAAACCAAACAGACGCATGGAGGAGGCGCTGTTCGTTTGCAGATCATCGTGCGTTTGCGGATCATCGGCATTGGCAATCAGGGTAGTCGCATGGGTGAAAATACGGCACTTGGCGGCACGATAATCGGCCAAGCTGTCGTATCTATCCATGTGATCTTCTGAGAAATTCAAAAAGGCCGCGCCATCTAGAAACAAAGAGTCGGTGGTTTCGAGTTGAAAGCTCGACAGCTCCAACACATACAGCTCGTGACCACGGTCGAGCAAGTCTAACGCCGCCACACCAATATTGCCGCCGACGCCAACATTCATACCTGCCGCTCGAGCCATTTCGCCCACTAGCGCCGTGACGGTACTTTTGCCGTTGGAGCCGGTGATCGCCACCACAGGCTGGTCGCAATACCAAGCAAACAACTCAATATCCCCCACAACAGGGGTGCCCGCTGCATGGACTGGCAGCAAGGCGGGTGTCTGCAGCGATATTCCAGGGTTAGTGACCACCAAGTCGGCGTCCGCTAACCACGTGGGTTGCCAGCTGCCTGTGTGCAACTCGACGTTATCCGGCAGTTGGTCTTGCCCCGGAGGCTGCGTGCGAGAGTCCATCACGCGAATGCATGCCTTGGGATGATGGCGGGCAATAAAGCGCACCACTGACAATCCGGTCACACCCAAGCCCATCACCACGATATGATGAAACTCGGTCAATGAACGCTGGTTCGCGGCTGGCATGATTAGCGTACCTTAAGCGTGGCCAGTGCAATGAGCACTAGCATCAACGAAATGATCCAAAAGCGCACGATTACCCGCGGCTCCGGCCAGCCTTTTAGCTCATAGTGGTGATGAATCGGTGCCATACGGAAAATACGTTGGCCGCGCAATTTATAGGAGCCAACCTGCAAGATCACCGACACCGTCTCCATCACGAACACCCCGCCCATGATGATCAGCAACAGCTCTTGACGCACCAGTACCGCAATCGTGCCTAGCGCACCGCCTAATGCCAGCGAGCCCACATCCCCCATAAACACTTGAGCTGGGTAAGTGTTGAACCACAAAAAGCCAAGGCCAGCCCCAACAATCGCGGCGCAAACAACCACCAGCTCACTGCTGTATTGGATATACGGAATATGCAGGTAGCTGGCAAAGTTCACATTCCCTGTCGCCCAAGCAATAAAGGCAAACCCACCGGCGACCATCACGGTGGGCAAGATCGCTAACCCATCGAGGCCATCCGTCAGGTTCACCGCATTGCTGGTCCCCACAATCACAAAGTAGGTAAAGACCACATAGAACAGGCCAAGTTGCGGCATCACATCTTTGAAAAACGGTACCACCAACTGAGTGGCTGCGGTGTCCTTGCCGTGCGCATAGAGGGCAAACGCCACGCCTAACGCAATGGCGGATTGCCAGAAATACTTCCAGCGCGCGACCAGCCCATCCGTATTCTTGCGTACCACTTTGCGGTAATCATCAACAAATCCCACCGCGCCATAGCCAAGCAGGACAACCATCACCGCCCATACATATGGGTTGGCCAAGTCCGCCCATAAAAAGACCGTCAGACTGATGGCCGCGACGATCAGTACCCCGCCCATGGTCGGTGTACCGCGCTTGCTAAAATGAGATTCAGGGCCTTCTTCACGGACCACTTGGCCAATTTGCATCGATTGCAGGCGTTTAATCAAACGCGGCCCGGCCCATAGCGAGAACAACAGTGCGGTTAATGCACTCACAATCGCTCGGAACGTCAGGTATTCAAACAACCGCATCGAGGGTAAAAGGTTTTGTAGCGCTTCCGCTAACCATAAAAGCATTAGCAAGCCTCCTTGATGGCGGCAACAACGGCTTCCATCGCCATCCCGCGAGCGCCTTTAATAAGAATGGTGTTAGGTGTCTGTGTATTTATCATGGCTACGACATGCGCAATGAGCGCCTCTTTACTATCAAAATGGTTACCGCCACAGCATTCGCTGATCACACGGCTATCGTTTCCAGTCGTGAAAACTTGGTGTAACTGCGCTTGCGCGGCATGCTCTCCCACTTCACGATGCATTTGTTCACTGTATTGCCCAAGCTCAGCCATATCGCCCACAATGAGCCACTTTTCGCCTGGGTAGCTGGCCAGCACATCAATCGCGGATTTCATTGCCGGCACACTGGCGTTGTAGGTGTCATCAATCAACCTCAAGCCTGGTCGAGGCTCAGTGACCTGGGTACGTCCCGCAGCATTTTCCATCGCCGCTAAGCCACTCACCACATCGTCCAACGCCACGCCTGGTAATTGCATGGCCGCACAGCCTGCCATCAGCGCATTGGTAATATTGTGCAATCCGGGTAGAGGCAAGGTCACGGTTCTTTGTATCTGGCCGTCACTCAAGGTCATGTGATAACAGCCCGAATCAGTGAGCGTGCTATCTAGCAACCTCAGTGGTGCCGCCTCAGTGTCAGTGACGGGGATCACCTGCTTGTCAGCCAAGACCGCTTGCCACTTTTCGTCGCCGTGGCTGTGCTGATTGACCAGAGCAATGCCACCTTCTGGTAAGCCTTGGTAGATCTCTCCTTTGGCAATCGCCACCCCTTCCAATGAGCCAAATCCCTCAAGATGAGCCGCGGCCAAGTTGGTCACCATGGCAATATCGGGTTTAACCAACGCGGTGGTATAAGCGATTTCGCCAATATGATTCGCGCCCAGCTCAATCACCGCATACTGGTGCTCTGGCGTCAGTCGAAACAGGGTCAGCGGCACACCGATATCATTATTGAAATTACCCGCAGTGGCTAACGTGGGTCCTTTTTGCGCGAGGATCGCCGCCAACATCTGCTTCACGGTGGTTTTACCGCAGCTGCCGGTAATGGCAATGGTGGACACCTGACACTGGCTTTTCACCCACGCCCCGAGTTGGCCAAGGGCAATACGCGTGTCCTCCACCAGCAATTGAGGGATCGCCACATCCAGCGGACGATCGACCACTATCGCCGCCGCACCGGCCTCTTTGGCTTGAGCCGCAAAGTCATGGCCATCAAAGCGCTCCCCTTTCAGGGCAACAAACATCGCCCCTTCGCCAAGCTCGCGGGTATCTGTGGTAATGGCATCAACTTGCGGGCTCGCCGGTATCAACTCACGTTGTAAAATCGTCGCGTTCACCGCGTGCGCGAGGGTATCGAGTAAGGTCCGAATCATGATAACTCCTTGAGTTGCGCCGCCACCGTCTCTCGGTCGGAATAGTGCACCTTGCCGTGCGCCAACACTTGATAATCTTCATGGCCCTTGCCTGCGACCAAAACAATGTCCTCGGCTTTCGCTTGGCGAATAACCTGGCTCACCGCGTCGGCGCGATCATGTTTTACCCATGCGCGCTCTGGCGCCTCCATGCCCGCAAGCATGTCTTGAGTAATGGCTTCAGGCGCTTCGCTGCGAGGGTTATCATTGGTTAACACCGTATGATCGGCATGCTGTTCGGCGAGGCGGGCCATTAACGGCCGCTTGCGTGTATCACGGTCTCCGCCACAGCCAAATATGCACCACAGCGCGCCTTTACAATGACGTCGCAACGCAAGCAGTGCTTTCTCCAGCGCATCGGGCGTGTGAGCATAGTCAACCACGACTGTCGGTTTGTCAGCGGCGAGAAAAACCTCCATCCGCCCTGTGACAGCTTGCAGCTGCGGGCTCACGGCCAATAACGGCGCTAACGGATAGCCCAGCCCCAATAAGGTGGCCAAGCTCACCAGCAAATTGCTGACATTAAAATCTCCCACTAATGCTGCTTGGATCTCGCCTTGCCCCCACGATGAGTCGACCTGTACCCGCACACCGTCGCTGGCATAGGCGACCGAGGTTGCGCGCACAAACGGGCCTGCATGTCCATCTAATGAGGAGGTGGTCATGGCGACAGCGATAGCGTCTGGCCATTGCTTGAGCCAAGTGCGACCCACCGTATCATCCGCATTGATGACTTTAAGTGGCGAGCCTAACTCAAACAGTTGCTTTTTCGCCTCGGCGTAGGCGTCGAGGGTGCCGTGATAATCAAGGTGATCATGACTTAAATTTGTAAACACCGCGGCATCAAAGGCAAGGCTGGCCACGCGACCTTGCACCAAGCCGTGCGATGACACTTCCATCGCCACATGCCGGGCACCTTGCTGAACGAAATCGGCTAATTGGGCTTGAATGCTAATCGCGTCCCCAGTGGTGTTGTCAGCGGCTTTAAGCGCGCCAATAAAGCCGTTCCCCGTGGTGCCCATCACGGCTGTGCGTTGATCTAAAGCGTCTAGCCATTGGGCAATCAGTTGCGACACCGTGGTTTTACCGTTGGTTCCGGTGACACCAATCAACCCGAGGTGTTGCTGAGGATCCTGATAAAAGCGCGCCGCCATCGCCGAAAGGGCATGAGGTAACGCGCGCAAGCTGATCACTGGCACCTGATCACGCCAGGCTATCTGGTCGTTTTCACCTTGTTGCACCACGGCCGCCGCGCCTGCCTCAATCGCTGCTTGAATAAACTGGCGACCGTCAACCTGGTGACCTTGAACCGCCACAAATACATCACCGGCACCGACTTGGCGACTGTCTAATGTCATTTGCTGGACCGAGAGGCTGGGCACATCCGCCAGCCACGGGCTCAGCCATTGGTTTAAATCATTCATTCCGGTTCACTTCACTTGCATATTTTGCCACTTGCAGCCCGGGGCCTGTGCCCGCGTCCGGCGCAATGTTTAAGATCTGGAGCGCACTTTTCATCACATCCGAAAACACCGGCGCCGCCACTTGGCCACCGTAATACTTGTCACCTTGTGGCTCGTTGATCACTACCACCATCGCTAGCCTTGGGTTGCTGATCGGCGCAAGGCCCGCGGTATAGCCGATATACTCATCGCCATAACCGCCCGCTACCGCCACTTTGGCCGTACCGGTTTTCGCCCCGACTCGGTAACCGTCCACCGCAGCACGGCGCGCACTTCCGCCCTCTTGCGTCACGCCTTCTAACATTTGCAGCACTTTATAAACGTTCTCACGCGACGCAACCTGCTTGCCTTCGGTCACCCCTTCACGCTTTAAAATACTCAGCGGTCGATTGATCCCCAAGGCGCCGAGGGTAGCGTAAGCGCGTGCAAGCTGCGCCGGGGTCACCGACAGGCCATAACCAAAGGCCAAGGTGGCTCGTTCAAAATCGGACCAACGACGGCGAGAAGGAAAATGGCCCACCGACTCACCCACAAGCTCGACACCGGTACTGGCTCCCAAGCCAAAGCTACCGTACTCGCCCAACAGGGTCTCCACTGGCATCGCTAAGGACAGCTTACTCACACCAATGTTGCTCGACTTTTTGAGGATCCGCGCGAGATTGGCTTTACCCACTTTGGACACATCCCGCACGCGGCTTCCGCCGATTTGCATGATGCCATTGCCGGTATCAATTACGGTGTCCATATCCGCGACACCGTTTTCCAACGCGGTAAGCACCACAAAGGGCTTCATGGTTGATCCAGGCTCAAACACATCGGTGATCGCGCGGTTGCGCATATTAAAACTTTTCAGCGAGCTGCGATTATTAGGGTTATAAGAGGGGGCGTTAACCATCGCCATCACTTCGCCAGTTTTCACATCCACCATCACCAACGAGCCAGACGTGGCGCGATAGTCGGCCACCGCTTGCTTAATCGCCCGGTAGGCAATGGCTTGCAAACGCTGGTCGATACTGAGCGTGAGTGATTGGCCTTCTTTTTTGTCTTCAGTGGCAATATGTTCAACCACACGACCAAATCTGTCTTTACGCACGGTACGTTTGCCATGCTCACCGGCCAACCAGTCGTCAAACCGGCGTTCAATGCCTTCCAGGCCATGGCCGTCAATCCCCGTCATTCCCACTAAGTGGGCACTCACCTCCGCACTAGGATAAAAACGGCGAGACTCGGCTTTCAGTCCCACACCGGGCAAGTCGAGCTTGTTCACATACGAGGCCATTGCTGGACGCACTTGACGCTGTAAATAAATAAAACGCCGTTTGCGGTTCGCTTGAATCTTGTCAATCAACGCCTGGCGGTCTAGACCCAGCACGTCGGCCAGCGCATACCAGCGCTCAACGTTGTTCAGCCCTTGGTGTTTAAACACAGTCACCGGATCGGCCCACACTGCTTGCACGGGGACACTGACCGCCAACGGCTCACCTTGTCGGTCTTCAATCATCCCACGCGCGGAATGCACCTGCTCCACGCGCACTGAGCGTAAATCCCCTTCATGACGCAGCCTGTCTGGCTCAATCACTTGGATATACGCCGCACGCGCCACCAGCGCCACTAAGGCAAATGCAATAAACACGCAAATAAGGCCAAAGCGCCACTGGATGAGCACAGGTGGTGCTTTTGGCGTACGGCGATTGGCTGGCTTACTAGAACGTTTTTTCACCGGCTATTACTCAAAGACCGTTTTACGATCACTTCGTTATCACTGGTTGGTCGAATCATGCCAAAATCCTCACGCGCGACCGACTCAACATGGCTGTGCTCAGACAACGCATTTTCTTCCAGCAACTGATTTCGCCACTCCACTTCAAGCGTTTCGCGCTGCTCAAGCAGTGCATCTTGTTTGGCAATCAAACTGCGCGTCGATTGCGTCATTGACACCACAGCGATCGCTGATATCAGCACCGCGACCAACAAACCCAACGGCAACTTACCGATGGCCAGCACGTCCTGACGAATTTGTTTGGCGAGGCTGGGACGCGGCTCCATGATTTACCCTAATTTCTCCGCCACGCGTAACACCGAGCTACGCGCACGCGCATTGTGTTCCACCTCTTTCGCAGAGGGCTTAACCGCCTTACCAATCGGTTTCATCGCGGCTGAGCCCATCTCGGCAATTTGTGCTTCGGTTAAAGGCACCCCTTTAGGCACGTCTGGACCTTTGCTTTGTTTGCGAATAAAGCGCTTCACCATCCGATCTTCTAACGAGTGAAAGCTGATCACAGACAAACGGCCACCGGGGGCGAGGCTTGCCAACGCGCCTTGCAGCGCTTGCTCAATCTCATCGAGCTCGCTGTTGATATAAATGCGGATCGCTTGGAAACTGCGCGTTGCCGGGTGTTTTTTCTTTTCTCGAAACGGCACCGCATTATCAATCAACTTGGCCAGTTGGTTGGTCGTAGACAGCGCCGGCGCCTCCTCGTCCTCGCGATGGCGGACAATCGCATTGGCAATCCGGCGAGCAAAGCGCTCTTCGCCAAACACTTTTAACACCCAAGCAATGTCATCTGGGCTGGCAGTTTCTAACCACTGCGCCGCTGACTGACCAGAACTCGGATCCATGCGCATATCCAAAGGGCCGTCATGCATAAAGCTGAATCCGCGGCTAGGATCATCCAACTGCGGAGACGACACGCCAAGATCGAGCAAGATCCCATCGACTTTTTCACTCAAGCCACGTTCACTCAAGTAAGTTTCAATGTCAGAAAACGGCCCATGGATAATATGAAAGCGGGGATCGTCGATGGTGTTGGCTTCTTCAATCGCACGAGGGTCGCGATCAATGGCGTATAAGCGCCCGTTCTCACCCAGTTGAGACAAAATATGACGGGAATGACCGCCGCGACCAAAGGTACCATCGACATAAATACCGTCTGGCTTTATCGCAAGGCCGTCTACCGATTCGTTCAATAGGACGGAAACATGGGTATATTGTTCTGACATAAGTTCACTTCATTATTTACAGAGAGAGGTCTGCTAACCGCTCACTGATCATCGGGGTTGATTCCGCCTGTGTGTCCATATCCTGGCGAATTTGTGCCTGCCATGTTTGCTCATCCCAAATCTCAAACTTGTTGAGTTGGCCCACCAGCATCGCTTTGCCCTCAAGCCCCGCATATTGACGCAACGCCGCAGACAGCAAGAGTCGCCCTTGGCTATCCATCTCACAATCAAACGCATGACCGAGTAGCAACCGCTGTAAACGCCGTTCTGCTGGCTGAAAGCTCGATAGCTGTGCAAGCTTATCTTCTATCACTTCCCACTCCGGGACGGGATACAAGGCCAAACAAGGGAGCTGGTGATCGATCGTGCACACAAACTGGCCGTCACAATGGTTAATTAAGCCATCGCGATAGCGAGTGGGTAGGGCAAGCCGCCCTTTCTTGTCGACCGATATGGCACTGACGCCGCGTAGCATGGCGCTATTTTCCCTTTTTCACCAAGATTATCCACTTTACACCACATTTTCCCACCCAGAAGTGTACGTAGCAGGTAAAAAGAAAGTCAAGCAAGCCATGACAGTGACAAGGATCACACTTAGGGAGATTAAAGAGATATTTCAGCGGGTTAATCCTTGAGTTAGCCAATCTGCTACATGAGGTTATAACCAAATCGTCTGACTCAAACGCTGAAAAAGAGAGGGCGAGCCCAAAAGGCTCGCCCGATAATGAGGTGAGTTGGCCTGTAAGCCGGGTTCTGTACCGTAAAAACGGCGGTAACCATTCGTCTAGGCCTGCAATTGCTCACAGGCTCCAGCAACCTACCCGTCCCCAAACGCGGGCCGCGCCAATAGGGACCTATTTGGTCTTGCTCCGGGTGGAGTTTACCGTGCCACGAACTGTTGCCAGTCGCGCGGTGCGCTCTTACCGCACCCTTTCACCCTTACCTGTGCTCCGAAAAGCCATCGGCGGTCTACTCTCTGCTGCACTGGTCGTAGGCTCGCGCCTCCCAGGCGTTACCTGGCACCCTGCCCTGCGGAGCCCGGACTTTCCTCCCCTTCATCAGTCTCCCGTGGGACATCAATAAAGCAGCGGTTACCCGGCCAACTCGAGCGGGGGAGTATATAGAAGAATACCCACGCAAGCCAGGGTAAATCACGCTCAGCTACAAATTCTCTAGGCCCCATTTGTAGAGTGCGTTCTTTTTAACCGAATACAATTCCGCCACCAATGCCGCTGCTTTTTTGAGTGGTAACTCAGCTGCTAACAAACTCAGCGCGTGACAGGCTGCTGACGGCAAGGCGTTTTTATCGGCGCGGTGGCCCGCGACCAGTAACACCATTTCACCGCGAAGCCGATTGGCATCTTCGTTTAACCACTCAATCAGTTCGCCCAATGGCGCCCCATGAATGGTCTCAAAGGTTTTGGTCAACTCACGCGCCAATACCACGCGGCGCGCCTCACCCAGCACTTCACGCATATCCGCCAAACTATCGCGAATCCGGTGCGGCGATTCATAGAAAATCAAGGTGCGAGGGTCATCGGCCAACGCGCGGAACGTATCTTGACGTGCTTTTGTCTTCGGGGGCAGGAACCCTTCAAAACTAAAGCGGTCTGAAGGCAAACCAGAGGCACTTAATGCGGTGACCACCGCGCAAGCGCCAGGTAAAGGCACCACTCTCACGCCAGCTTCACGGCATTGCGTGACAAGGTGGTAGCCTGGGTCGCTAATCAGTGGTGTCCCCGCGTCCGAGACTAATGCGACCGACTGACCTTGTTGTAAACGCGCTAATAACGCTGCCGCTTTTTGCTGTTCATTATGCTCATGTAAGGCAAACGTTTTGGCATTAATAGAAAAATGCGAAAGCAATCGTGCGGTATGCCGTGTATCTTCGGCGGCAACCAGATCCACGCTGGCTAATACATCGAGAGCACGCTGGGTAATATCCGCCAAGTTGCCTATCGGTGTCGGCACAATGTACAGCGTGGGGTGAGCATGGTCGGATAGATTTGCATCAGTCATTTGTTTAACAACCCTTCGGCGATTAAGATAGGGGCAACGTTGTCACGGTTGAAACATGTTCATGGTTAAACTTACCCAGAAGCGTCAAAGTGTAACACGACTTATCACCCCTGTAGCCCTAGCGTTAGCGCTGGCTGCATGTAGTGCGCCGTCCACCACGCCAACCGCGCGTGATGTCATCAGTCAGCCAGCAACAGAGAACTCGACATTTTACCTGTTGCAAGCGGAAACCAGCCAAGGCGAGAAGCAAAACGACTGGTATCTACTGGCGATCAAAGCGCTGATTAACGAGCAGCAGTTTAACCAAGCGGACGTGCTATTGCAGCGCTTGTCAGAACGCCAACTCAATACCGAGCAGCGTATTGAGTGGACACTGGCTCGGGCGCGCTTTTACGCACAAACCGGCCAACTTGCCGACGCCAATCAGGTGCTGGCGCTTTCACCTGACTGGCAACTTAACGACAATCAGTATGTCCGCTTTTACCAGCAAAAGGCTAAGATTGCCCGCCAGCAAGATCAGACGCTCGACGCGGTAAAAAACCAGTACCAATTAGCGAATTATGCCAACGCCGATGACGCGCAGCAGGCATGGAATACCTTGTGGCAAGATTTACAGCTACTGAGTCAAAGTGAAATCAAACAGTTGCAAAGCAGCGACGATGACATTCTCATAGGCTGGGTTGATTTACTTGATATCGCTCGCCGTTACACCGGCGATGTGGCTGAGATGCAAAACCAACTGGATGCGTATTTAGCGTCGCATCCTGCGCATCCAGCAAACCAATATCTCCCTGATAACTTGGCCGATATCCAAGCATTGACCATCACCCAACCAACACGCGTTGGTGTGATGCTGCCATTGACCGACAAATTCTCTGAGCAAGGGGATGCGATTCGCGATGGTTTTGTCGAAGCCATGCTAGATGCTGATAGCGAGCAACGCCCTGAAGTCCGTTTTTACGACACCAACGCCCTAGACGTTAAAACGCTCACCCAACGCATTACCCATGACGGCGTTGATTTTGTGGTTGGGCCGCTGCAAAAACATAAAGTCGCCGCCGTCAGCAACGCCATTGCCGGGCAAGTGCCTTTGTTGGCACTGAATGAACCCACGGATGACAACTATCAGCAAGGGGTATGCTATTTTACCTTGTCGCCCGAACAAGAAGCGGCGCAAGCAGCTGATCGCTTGTACCAGCAAGGGTATCAATTCCCACTGGTGCTCTATCCTGACTCTGCCTTTGGTCAGCGGATGCGTGATGCTTTCTCCGCGCGCTGGCAATCATTGACGGATACAGACGTAGAGCGCGCACCGCTGGGTGATCGTGATAAGATGCAAGCACGCATCCGTGATATTTTCGGCTTGGACGCGAGCCAGCGCCGAATCGCTCAAATGAAACAGCTCACCGACTTGCCTTTGCAATCGCAAGCGCGCAGTCGGCGTGACATTGATGCGGTTTATATGGTCGCCGGCGCCGCTGAGCTCACCTTGCTCAAGCCATTTATCGAAGTTGCTATCAACCCAGATGTCCAGCCACCCAAGCTGTACGCGAGCTCGCGCAGCAACAACCGCGCAGACGGCATGGGACAATTAGCCGAACTGCAAGGCATAGAGTTTAGTGATATTCCGCTGCTTATTAGCCCGCAAAGCGCAGCGTACCAGCGTTACCAACAGCGCCACCCATCGCCGAGCAATAACACCACACGTTTACACGCGCTTGGGATGGACGCATACGGCCTACTAAAAGGGTTGCCACAGATGCAGGCACAGCCCGGTTATCAGTTTAGCGGCCAGACCGGTCAGCTCTCACTCGCTGAGCACTGTGTTATTCATCGACAACTAGACTGGGCGCGCTTTGGTAAAACAGACATCGAGCCGGTTAACCACCAAACGAGACAGGACGGGCAGTGACAGGTTCGCCGACTAGGGCAACAGGGCAAGCTTACGAAGCACAAGCTTGCCAATACCTCGCTCGTCATGGGCTCCGTGTTTTAGATAAAAACGCGCACAGTCGCCGCGGGGAAATCGATCTGGTGATGCAAGACGGCACCTGCTTGGTGTTTGTTGAGGTTCGTTTTCGCCGCGGACGTGGTTTTGGTGGCGCAGCGGCCAGTATTACCGCTGCTAAGCAAAAGCGTTTAATTCTCGCGGCAGAGCGCTGGATGCAGTGCCACGGGGTGAAAAGTACACAAACAGAATTTCGCTTTGACGCCGTCACCTTTGATGGCAGTGTTGAGGCGGTTAACTGGATTAAAAACATTGTTCAAGGGTAAGTCATGCTAGAGAGCATCAAAGAGAGCTTTACCGAAAGTATTCAAACCCAGATTGCTGCTGCCGAAGCGATCCCTGAGTATCTGTCACAATCGGCACAGGTGATGGTACAAAGCCTGCTTAACGGCAACAAAATTCTTTGCTGTGGCAATGGCGGATCCGCGGCCAACGCGCAACATTTTGCCTCTTGCCTGCTTAATCGCTTTGAAACCGAGCGTCCGAGTTTGCCAGCGTTAGCACTGACCACAGACACCACCACCTTAACGGCGGTGGCCAACGATTACAGTCATGATGAAGTGTTTTCTAAGCAAGTTCGTGCGTTGGGACAAGCTGGCGATATCTTGCTGGCGATTTCTACCAGTGGTAACAGTAAAGACATCATAAAAGCCATGGAAGCGGCCGTTACCCGTGATATGACGATTATTGCAATGACCGGCAAAGACGGGGGAGAGATGGCCGGTTTGCTCGGACAGCGCGATGTAGAAATCCGTATCCCATCACAACGTACGGCACGGATCCAGGAAGGGCACTTACTCACTGTGCATTGCTTGTGCGATCTTATCGATCAGGTGCTCTTCCCCTCTCACGGAGAATAAATCATGCGCCTGATAGTCACCTTGATATTTGCGCTTGCCTTGCAAGCGTGTTCCACCGTGTATTCTTCCGATCCACGCACCACTGGCGAGGAGTGGCAGGACACGCAAATTGGCCTAAACACCGCTGGGATTGTCAACAAGCCACCGTTTAGGAACAAAATTCGAGCAAAAGCGGCCGCTTTTCAAGGGCAAGCGCTGTTAGTGGGGCAAAGCACCGATCCGGCTCTGACCGAGCAACTGGTTGAGCGGATTCGCGCGTTAGATAATGTCGACGTAGTCTATAACGAAGTGCGCGACGCACCGATGATTGGCCTTGCCGATATCAGCACCGATGGCTGGCTCACAACCCGCGTCAAAGCAGCATTCGTGGCTGATGATCAGTTGCGTTCGGTCAACATCAAGGTGATCACTGAAGCCAGAGAAGTGTTTTTAATGGGGGCAGTGACCCAAGCGCAAGCGGACAAAGCGGTGGATATCGCCCGCAATGTGCGTGGCGTTGAGCGCGTGATCAAAGCTTTCCAATATAAGGACTAGTGAGAGGTAACACTTCCGTTTAGTCACAGACAGTAAAAGGCCAAGGATGTCACTTGGCCTTGTTTATTTCGTCTAAAAGATACAGCACTACAACTTACGCCGGAGCAGCAGTAAGGTGATCACTAAGAAAATCACACTTGGGGTAATGGCACCAATCGCTGGCGGTAATTTGTATACCAAGCTCATTGGCCCAAAGACCTCATTGGCAATATAAAAGCCAAAGCCAAAAATCACCCCAGAGAGCACGCGTGCCCCCATGGTAACGCTCCGCAGTGGGCCAAACACAAAGCTGAGCGCCAGCAACATCATGACCGCAATCGACAAGGGTTGGACGGCTTTTCGCCATAAGGCGAGCTCATAGCGCGAGGCATCTTGCTGAGAAGCTCGTAAGTAAGTCACATAACTGTACAAGCCTGATAAGGATAACTCCTCGGGTTTTACCGTCACGACCGCCAGTTTGTCTGGCGTGAGAGTGGTTTTCCACACCAGTTGATCTTGCTGCACCTTAGAAATCGCTTCGCGCTTTTGCATCCGAGTAATGGTGACGTCTTTGAGCATCCAGCTATCTTGGTTGAGATAATCGGCACTTTCAGCAAACACCACATTGGTCATGTTTTGCTGATCGTCAAACTTCCAGATGCTCACACCCGTGAGATTATCTTGCTCATCGGCACGAGCGATATAAATAAAGTCATTGCCGTCTTTCGCCCATACGCCGCGCCGTACCGACATCACATTGCCGCCTGATTTAGCGATAGCACGTAACTCACGCGCGGCTTTTTGCGCATCGGGCGCGCCCCATTGGCCCAGCACCATCACGATCAGCATCAAGGGAATCGCGGTTTTGAGCACCGACATGCCAATCTGCAGTTTAGAGATCCCCGCTGCCTGCATCACCACCAGCTCGGAGCTGGATGCCAGCATCCCTAAACCAATCAAGGCACCCAGCAATACCGCCATTGGGAAAAACATTTCAATGTCACGGGGGACACTCAATACCACGTATAAAATGGCTTTACCCATGGTGTAGGTGCCATCACCCACCGAGCGCAGCTGCTCAACAAATTTAATGATGGCTGATAATCCCACCAGAGTCGCCAAACACAAGGAGGAGGTGCCAATCAGGGTGCGACCAATATACCAATCAAGAATGCGAAACATCAGGCAGATCCTTTTACGCTAGCTTTGAGTTTTCGCACCGGTAGCGAGTCCCAACCGGCAAGCACGACGGCCAATAACAAGGCGGCGACATTAACACTCCAAAGCCCAATTTGTGCCGGGAGATCGCCGTCTTCGACCGCTGATTTAGCCGCACTGATCGACAAAAAGTACGCCAAATAAATCAAAATAGCGGGGAAGAGCTTGGCAAATCGTCCCTGACGCGGATTCACCGCCGACAATGGCACCACAATCATGGTCATCAATGGAATACACAGTACCAAGGAAATACGCCACTGTAGCTCAGCGCGTGCTTTCAAGCTCGACTCACCAAACAGCTGCAAGGTAGGCACCGCGTCCCAATCGCGGCTTTTCTCGCGCACCTCGCGTTGACCAATTAAGACCTGATAGTTCTCGTAGGTGGTCACGCCATAGTTAAGCTGGGTCGGCAGCCCCTCAGTGCGGGTGCCGTCGACCAAGTCCAGTACTTGGCGGCCATCGTCGAGCTCAGAAACATAGCCTTTATCCGCCACCACCACGTTGGGCAACAAGGAGTCACGCGGCACGGGCTGGGCAACAAATACCTGATTCAGGGTTTGGCCATCATCTTCAATATTATCAACAAAAATCACCGCCTCGCCCGAGGGGGCGCTTTGAAACTGTCCTTGCACCAGCAACTCAAGCCCTGATTTAGCTTCCAGCTGCTCCATGACTTCCAACTCTTGGTTATTGGCCCACGGTGTTAGCCAGAGTGCGTTAAAAGCGGCCACCGAGCCGGTAATGATGGCCAAGTAAAGCGCCGCGCGGATCAGAAACTCATTGCCGATCCCGGTGGCATTCATCACGGTGATCTCACTCTCAGCATACAAACGGCCAAAAGTGATCAAGATCCCGATATACAAACTAAGCGGCAACATCAACATTGCCATGGACGGCATGTACAAACCCACTAAGGTAATAATTTGATCACTGGGGATCGATCCTTCTGTGGCATTGGCCAGCACACGGATGAACTTTTGGCTGAAAAAGACCAGAAATAACACAAATAAGACTGCAACTTGCGTCTTAACCGTCTCCCGGATCAAATATCGAACAATTATCAAAGCGAAGGCACCTATGGAAAACTTGTTTTTTTACTCGAATAACTATAGTTTCTGGTTTAATTAGTTGTTTTCTAATCTTTCGGCCATTTGTTGACCGCCGGCTAATCCGGGCGCATTTAGAGCGTTCAACAACATAGAGGCGGCATTATCCAACATTTGGTCTCAATTGTCTTTAGGATCTAGGAGTACAAATGGAGTTCAGTGTAAAGAGCGGTAGCCCCGAAAAGCAACGCAGTGCCTGTATTGTCGTCGGTGTGTTTGAGCCTCGTCGCCTCTCCCCTGTGGCCGAGCAGCTTGATAAAATCAGCGACGGCTACATCAGCGCACTGCTGCGCCGCGGTGATCTGGAAGGTAAACCCGGCCAGGTGCTCCTGCTGCACCATGTCCCGAATGTCCTATCAGAGCGCGTATTGTTGGTCGGCTGCGGCAAAGAGCGTGAGCTCGGTGAACGTCAGTATAAAGAAATCATCAAGAAAACCATCAGCACCCTCAATGAAACCGGTTCAATGGAAGCGGTCTGCTTCTTAACCGAGCTGCATGTCAAAGGCCGTGACACTTATTGGAAGGTGCGCCAAGCGGTTGAAAGCACCAGAGACAGCCTGTACACCTTTAACCAATTCAAAAGCGTTAAGCCAGAAATTCGCCGCCCACTGCGCAAAATGGTGTTCAACGTTCCAACGCGTCGTGAGCTGAACCTGGGTGAGCGCGCCATCGCGCACGGATTGGCGGTTGCCTCTGGCGTTAACGCCTGTAAAGACTTGGGCAACATGCCACCGAACGTGGCCAACCCGGCATACCTTGCCTCGCAAGCGCGTCGCCTTGCCGACGATTATGAAACGGTCACAACCCGTATCATCGGCGAGCAAGAAATGGAAAAACTGGGCATGCATTCGTACTTGGCGGTTGGCCGAGGCTCAAAAAATGAGTCGATGATGTCGATCATGGAGTACAAAAATAACCCTGACCCAGACGCCAAACCGATTGTATTGGTGGGTAAAGGCCTAACCTTTGACTCGGGCGGCATTTCCATCAAGCCTGGCGCCAACATGGACGAAATGAAGTACGACATGGGTGGCGCTGCCTCCGTGTTTGGGGTAATGCGCGCGCTGGCCGAGCTCAACCTACCGATTAACGTTGTTGGGGTGCTGGCAGGCTGCGAAAACATGCCAGACGGCCAAGCCTATCGTCCGGGTGATATTCTCACCACCATGTCAGGCCAGACAGTAGAAGTGCTCAACACCGACGCCGAAGGCCGCTTGGTACTGTGTGACGCCCTCACCTATGTCGAGCGTTATGAGCCAGAGTGTGTGATCGATGTGGCGACCTTAACGGGCGCGTGCATCATGGCCTTGAGCCACCACATCAGCGCCTTGATTGCCAACCAAAACCCATTGGCGCACGATATTATTAACGCCTCAGAGCAAGCCGGTGACCGAGCGTGGCGTCTGCCAATGGCTGACGAGTTCCAAGAGCAGCTCGACAGCCCGTTTGCCGATATGGCCAATATTGGCGGTAAAGGTGGCGGCACCATCACCGCCGGGTGCTTCTTGTCACGCTTTGCCAAGAAATACAACTGGGCGCACCTGGATATCGCGGGTACCGCATGGAAAAGCGGCGGTAAAGAAAAAGGCTCAACCGGCCGCCCCGTGCCATTGTTGGTGCAATTCCTACTTAACCGCTCTGGCCTAGAAGTGGAAGAGTAACGAACACAAGGAGGCCAACCGGCCTCCTTTTTTTGTTCACGCTTTATTCAATACTGGTGTCAGTGCGCACAATCGGCTATGTTGTTGGGCTCGCGCTACCCGGACACCCTGCTTTTGGGACGGAGGCCGTTTCTCATATTTAGGAGCGTATATGCCCACCGCCACCTTTTATTTGCTATCGCCGACTGATTCAGCCGACGATACCGAACGCCCGGGGCTAACACCCGAACAGCAAGCGCGTGAAAGCAAAGACAGTGACACGCAACAACGTGACACACAAATCATAGTAGCAACCGCTATCGAACTGGCTTTTTACTACTATCAACAAGGGCAACGCATTTACCTGGCCGCGCACGACCAAGCCCAAGCGCATCAACTCGATGATCTACTGTGGCAACGTGACCCGGATGTATTTTTGCCCCATAACTTGGTCGGTGAAGGGCCGCGAGGCGGCGCACCGGTGGAAATCGGCTGGCCTGGCGTACGTCATACGGGTCATCGCAGCGTGCTTATCAATTTGGCGACAGAGCCATCAAATTTTGCGCCTTCGTTTGCACAAGTGGTAGACTTCGTCCCTTGCGATGAGACGCTCAAACAGCACGCGCGTCACCGATATAAAGCATACCGACTGGCAGGCCTGCAACTTCATACCCTGGCCATCGACCAATCGCCCAAACCTTGACGATCTTTCAAGAGCGCTATGGAAAAGACATATAATCCACAATCAATCGAAAAAGCGCTGTATCAGCGCTGGGAAGAGGCGGGCTATTTCCGACCTCATGGTGATACCAGCAAAGATGCATTCAGCATCATGATCCCGCCTCCAAACGTGACCGGTAGCCTGCATATGGGCCACGCGTTCCAGGATACCATTATGGATACCCTGACCCGTGCCGCACGGATGAAGGGCAAAAATACCCTATGGCAAGTGGGAACGGACCACGCCGGTATCGCGACGCAGATGGTCGTGGAGCGCAAGATCGCCGCCGAAGAAGGCAAAACCAAACACGATTACGGTCGTGAGGCCTTTGTTGACAAAATTTGGCAATGGAAAGGCGAATCTGGTGGCACCATTACTCAACAATTGCGCCGCTTAGGGGCCTCTGTCGACTGGGATCGCGAACGCTTCACCATGGATGAAGGCTTTTCCAATGCCGTCAAAGAAGTGTTTGTTCGCCTGCACCAAGAAGACTTGATTTACCGCGGTAAACGCCTGGTGAATTGGGATCCTAAGCTGCACACGGCCATTTCTGACTTAGAAGTGGAAAACAAAGACAAGAAAGGCCACATGTGGCATTTCCGTTATCCACTTGCTGATGGCGCCCAAACCGCCGAAGGCAAAGACTACATCGTGGTGGCCACCACTCGTCCAGAAACCATGCTGGGCGATACCGGTGTTGCGGTCAACCCAGAAGACCCGCGCTATAAAGACCTGATTGGCAAGCACGTATTGCTGCCTGTGGTCAATCGTCGCATCCCAATTGTGGGCGATGAGCACGCCGACATGGAAAAAGGCACCGGCTGTGTGAAAATCACCCCCGCGCACGACTTTAACGACTACGAAGTCGGCCAGCGCCACCAGCTACCGATGATCAACATCCTGACCTTGAACGCCGACATTCGCGATCAAGCAGAAGTATTTGACCATAAAGGCCAGCCAAGTGATGCGTTCGATAGTGCCCTGCCAGAAAACTACCAAGGCCTGGAGCGTTTTGCCGCACGTAAAGCGATCGTGGCCGAATTTGATGCGCTGGGCTTATTGGATGAAATTAAAGATCACGATCTGACCGTGCCGTATGGCGATCGCGGCGGCGTAGTGATTGAGCCAATGCTGACCGACCAGTGGTATGTGCGCACCGCGCCATTAGCAGAGCCGGCGGTAAAAGCTGTTGAAGACGGCGATATCCAATTTGTGCCTAAGCAGTACGAGAACATGTACTTCGCGTGGATGCGTGATGTGCAAGATTGGTGTATTTCACGTCAGCTTTGGTGGGGTCACCGCATTCCTGCGTGGTACGACGATCAAGGCAATGTCTATGTGGGCCGTGACGAAGACGAAGTGCGTCGCGATAACCAGATTGGCGACGACGTCGCGCTGCGCCAAGACGAAGACGTGTTGGATACTTGGTTCTCCTCCGCGCTTTGGACTTTCGGTACCCTAGGCTGGCCAGAAAACACCGATGCACTGAAAACCTTCCACCCCACCGATGTGTTGGTATCAGGCTTTGATATCATTTTCTTCTGGGTGGCGCGCATGATCATGATGACCATGCACTTCATCAAAGATGAAAACGGCAAGCCACAAGTGCCGTTTAAGACCATTTACATGACCGGTCTTATCCGCGATGAAAGTGGCGCCAAGATGTCAAAATCCAAGGGCAACGTACTCGACCCGCTCGATATGATTGACGGCATCAGTGTTGATGACTTGGTTGCCAAGCGCACCGGCAATATGATGCAGCCGAAGCTGGCAGAAAAGATTGAAAAGGCGACCCGTAAAACCTTCGAGAATGGTATCGAAGCCCACGGCACCGACGCACTGCGCTTTACCCTCGCGGCATTGGCCTCAACCGGCCGTGACATCAACTGGGACATGAAGCGCCTTGAAGGGTATCGCAACTTCTGTAACAAGCTGTGGAACGCCAGCCGTTACGTGCTGATGAACACCGAAGAGCAAGATTGCGGCATGAGCGGCGGCGAGATGCAATTCTCATTGGCCGATCAGTGGATCGAGTCTCAGTTCCAGCAAGCTGCGAAAGACTTCAACACTCACCTCGACAACTATCGTCTCGATATGGCGGCTGGTGTCTTGTATGAGTTTATCTGGCACCAGTTCTGTGACTGGTACTTAGAGCTCACCAAGCCCGTACTGTGGAAAGGTGACGACGCACAGCAACGTGCGACCCGTTACACCCTGATCACCGTCTTGGAAAAAACCTTGCGTCTAGCGCACCCTGTGATCCCATACATCACGGAAGCGATTTGGCAGAGCGTCAAACCACTGGTTGACGGTGTCGACGGCGACACCATTATGAACCAGCCGTTGCCGCAATTTGATGCCAGCCGTATTAACGCGCAAGCCTCAGAAGACATTGAGTGGGTGAAGCAGTTTATTGTCAGCATCCGTAACCTGCGCGCAGAATACGACATTGCGCCAAGCCAGCCGCTTGAAGTGATGCTAAAAGCCGCGGATAGCCGTGATGCTGAGCGTGCCACCCGCAACCGCACCACCTTGAATGCCTTGGCAAAACTCGGCAACTTCACCGTGCTTGACGGTAGCGAAACCTTGCCTGCGTGTGCCTCTGCGTTGGTCGGCAGCTCGGAGATCTTGATCCCGATGGCGGGCTTAATTGATAAAGACGCCGAGTTAGCACGTCTGGATAAAGAAATCGCCAGAGTCGAAGGTGAAATCAAGCGTGTTGAAGGCAAGCTGGGCAACGAAAGCTTTGTCGCCAAAGCACCTGAAGCCGTGGTGGCGAAAGAGCGTGAAAAGCTCGACGGCTACCGTGAGAGCCTCACCAAGCTTGGCGAGCAAAAAGCGACGATCGCCGCGCTATAATCCTCGGCTCACTCAGCCTATCAAGCCACACCGCTCGGTGTGGCTTTTTTATATCCCACCTCAGCGCAACCTTGGCTTGGTCAGATTTTAAACGCTTGTTATCCCTAGCACTGATCGCCGTTGATAGCTCTGCTCTATGTAAAAGATAGTGAGAACCGTTTTTATTTATCGACAAAGACACGACATACTGTCAGTGTTGATTAAACGCGTGTTGCCAATAAGGAGCTACACCATGAAGAAGACACTCAGTTTTGCGGCTATCCACTTTTCTATCGCCTTTACCGTGGCCTATGTGCTAACCGGCGATATCATCATTGGCAGCCTGATTGCGATGACCGAGCCCACCGTCAATACTGGCGCGTTTTATCTTCATGAAAAACTCTGGCAGCTTAGCCGCCAAGCGCGCCCAGCGGTCAAAACGGCCAGCTTTGCGGTGATACACTTTAACGTTGCCTTTTTGGTGGGCTATTTAATCAGTGGCGATTGGCTAGTCGGTGGCGCACTGGCGCTGGTTGAGCCGAGCATCAACACCTTGGCGTACTTCTTCCATGAAAAGGTGTGGCAGCGCCGCCATGCGGTAAAACCGGCACCGCTTCACTTGGGGCATCATCATTAAAAAAACCATCAGTTTAAGCACGGTATAACTCACATCGCGGGGACCACTGGTAGCGATTAAAAGGCAGTATCTCCTTGATTCTCGCTTCACAGACGTTTACCTCGGCTCCGTCAATATTGCTATCAACCCCTGCCAGCTTTTCCTGCAGAAACACGCCGCGTTGTGAAAAGCCATCTGGTGAGGTAATTTATTGATACATATATAATTCGGAGTGTATTCATGGCCCAGGATAGGCCCCAAGATTTACACGAGCCAAGCTCACACGCACCTTTAACCGTGCGTTTAATGACACCAAACGATAACCCTGCGATTGCCGATGTGATTCGTCGCGTCTCTGCCGAGCATGGTCTCAGTGCCGATGCCGGGTTTAGCGTCGCTGATCCCACCCTTGACTGCCTTAGCGAGCAATATACGCACCCGCAAGCGGCCTATTGGGTGATTGAAGCCGATGGGGAGATCCTCGGCGGTGGCGGTATTGCCCCTTTGCCTGGACACGATAGCGTGTGCGAGCTACAAAAAATGTATTTTTTGCCAGCACTGCGAGGCAAAGGGATGGCGAAACAATTAGCGATTCAGGCGATGGAAACAGCGCGTGCATGGGGCTATCAACGCTGTTATCTCGAGACCACCGCCAACCTCACCGCCGCCATTGCCTTGTATCAATCACTCGGCTTTACCCCGTGTGCGCGCATGGGCAACACCGGTCACGATAGCTGTGAAGTCACCATGATAAAGACGCTCTAACCCCACTAGGCACAAAAAAAGCCACGTTAACGTGGCTTTAATCAGTATGTTTTATTCGGCGATCGCGCGTTACTCGCTCTCGGGAGCGTCGTCTTCATCCGATTCGAAGTAAGTGCCCCAGCCGTCGTAATCAATGTTGTGCTTATCCGCTAACGCCACCAACTTTTCAACTTGCTCATCAATGCGCTCAGCATTCAAGGCCGTTTCCATCACTGCATCAAAGCAAACAATAGTGCCGCCCTCTTCCAGCTCAAGCTCTTCAGCCTCGGCCACTTCAAAGCCCATTTTAAAGGCTTCTACCGCCGCATCTTCCAGCGCTTCAAAGGTATCGGCACACAGGTGGTGCTCAATGGTATACAGCGCATCAGGATCACTGCCATCGGCGAGAAGCTCCTCGATGATCATCCGCGTTTCTTGGTGTTGTTGTTCGATAAGTTCAGCCTGTGACATAGACGCGACTCCAGAAAATGAATACGGGCGCAATATGGCACGGTTTAGCAAAAAATGCCACGTTCCATCATAGTGTCACTGATGAGAAAACCGCCAAGTTAATGAAATTTCTGTGACCTTGCTAGTCCGGCGAGATTGTTAGTGATTTGTAACATTGACCTCCCCCGAGAAGGTTGTCATTATTCGAGCATCCAAGGAAGAGATGAGACACGCCCACCCTGTGCAAACGGCCTGCATTCCCACCTAACCGGTGAGTACACCTCCCGTGTGTGCAAAGCGCTGTTTGTCTCATTACCTGGCCCGTATTAAGGAAAAAGAGGACCTACCATGAGTGAGTTTTACGTTGGATCCGAAGTTGGGCAACTGAAGCGTGTACTGCTTCACCGCCCTGAACGAGCGTTGAACCACCTGACGCCATCTAACTGCCATGAACTGCTGTTTGATGATGTATTGGCCGTTGAGCGCGCAGGCGAAGAGCATGATATGTTCGCCCGCACACTGACCGACCAAGGCGTACACGTTTACCTACTTCACGATTTACTGGTCGAAACCCTCGCGGTGCCAGAAGCCAAGCAATGGCTGCTCGACACCCAACTCAATCAATATCGTCTCGGTTATCAGTTCGCCAGTGATGTACGCGCTTATATGGCGGACATTGACCACAACACCCTGGCTGACATTCTACTTGGCGGTTTAAGCTATATCGACTTGCCCGTGCAATCATCCTCGATGATGCAGGCCATGCATGATAAGACCGACTTTGTGATTGAGCCACTGCCTAACCACCTATTTACCCGCGACACCTCGTGCTGGGTGTATGGCGGCGTATCACTCAACCCCATGGCCAAGTCGGCGCGCCAACGCGAAACCAACCACCTACGTGCCATTTACCGCTGGCACCCTGAATTTGCCGATAGCCCGTTTATTAATTACCTCGGCGATGAAGTACGTGACTACGACAACGCCATGATTGAAGGCGGCGATGTGCTAGTTATTGGCCGCGGCGCGGTGTTAATTGGTATGTCCGAGCGCACCACCCCACAAGGGGTTGAGCAACTGGCACGCAGCCTGCTGTTTAGTGGCCAAGCCAAAGAAGTGATTGCCGTGCAACTGCCGAAAAACCGCTCGTGCATGCACCTAGATACGGTGATGACCCACATGGACGTGCACACCTTCTCAGTCTACCCCACTGTGATGCGCCCCGACTTGCCATGCTGGCGCCTAACTCGCAAAGGCGAAGACAGCCTTAACGTGGAAGCGCAGTCTTGCTACCTTACCGCGATTGAAAAAGCACTCGACGTTGGCCCGCTGAACATCATTACCACCGGCGGTGACAGCTATGCTGCTGAGCGCGAACAATGGAACGATGCCAACAACGTGCTCACGGTCAAACCTGGGGTGGTGATTGGTTATGAAGGCAACACCTACACCAACGAGAAATACGACAAAGCCGGAATCAAGGTGCTCTCGATCCCGGGTGACCAACTAGGTCGTGGCCGTGGTGGCGCGCGCTGTATGAGCTGTCCGCTCGAGCGCGACGGTATCTAAGGCTCTCCGGTTCAACGTTAGCCGCTGCCTCGCCAGCGGCTTTATTTTACCGTCTACTGTTATGTTTACTGGCAAACTCCTACATTCACGCCCGCCAACCGAAATTTAAGCCGCATCATCACTTCTTCATCATTATCAGGATGTTATTAAAGCTCGGCCGAAGAATCGGTTAAGAGGCCTCATTCTACTGTCATACTTTTTGATGAGTGAGCATTTACTCTAGTACCAGAAATAATTAACGTCGCCACAAGGTGACACGTTTTTTGTGAACGGTACTCTCACCTCGGCGCTTTACACATAGCGTGTTAGGACAGAGACATCGCACTATACAAACGTTAGTCCGCTAACGTCAGTTGAAGTACACAAGAGGACATGCGATGAATAAGAAAATACTGATTTCGCTGCTATTAGTCGGCTTTACCCACACTTTTACCCCCGCTTTTGCCGGCAATGCAGATAACCGAGTGGTCACAGTCAAGCGCGACACCGCCAAACAGCTTAGCCGAGACTATGCGGAAATCGCCCCAACGCTAAAGCGCAACATTAATAGTTATGGCTTAAATGCCCCCTTGTCGGCACTGACAAAACCTGAAGCGCGCAGCTCACGCAGCAAACGCAGCCTGGATACTCAGCTACACAGCGCTGACCGTGCGTTGCGTGAAGCGCAAGGCGTCGAAGACGTCGCCGACCAACTGCTCGAAGTACGCTTAGCCGACCCCAGTATGCTGGCGCGCTGGCAGGCCGGCCAAGCGCCTTTGTTTGCTTTTGAACCGGCAGGCGATGAAAAGACCTGGACCCAAATCGAAGCATTTGATATCGAAGGCAACACCCATTGGCTAGACGTCTATCAAATGCCAGACCGCCCGGTATTGGTGGTGGATACCAATGGTAAAACGTCTCTTAAAGCCGGTCTGGAAGTGATGCGTCGCACCTTGGCCGAGCAGAACCCTGCTCCGCGGATGCGCCGAAGTGCGCGCATGATGGCACAAGGGCCCGCGGAGCCGATTGATACCACGGTGCTAAAAACTATTCGCCTAGAAGACGATCAAGAACCGTGGATCTCCGGTGCGGCAGAAGTGTATGCGATTGTCACCGGCGTCAACCCTAGCCGAGACGAACCCACGCTCGATATCGTCGATATGCCTTATTTAGACTACGACCAAACCACCTATCATCCTAATCAGGTAATGATCCACTGGGACCGCTATCGTTGGGGCGCGGCAGACGTGATCTTAATGGAGCAAGACGACGGCACCAACTACAAAGAGCTGGCGCTGAAACTTAACGAAGTGGCGAACGACATCCTGGCAGCAATCCCAGATTTAGAAGTGCAAGCCTATCGCGTGGTCACCAAAATCACCGGCAAAATCATTGAAGCCATCCCCGACGGCTGGCTCACCAACGATGATGACTTTGTCGATGTCTACTACACCCTACTCAAAGGCCGCGAATACCGCGACCACCCCAGCGCCGGCGGCAACACCACCGCCACCTGGGAACCACTGACCATCGAACCGACAGAGTAATGATGGACTGGAGATAGAAAGCCAAAACGCAGCCGTGGGGCTGCGTTTTTTCACTGTGACTTTACTGCCCTGGATCTCTATTACTCGTTCCCACGCTCCTGCGTGAGAATGCATACGAGACTTGAACCATGAACTGAAATCGTTACAAAATCTTCAAGCCGAACTTGTCGAGTTTGGTTGCCCTGATTCTGCTGAACGGATCTCTGTTCTTACACGCTCGGACCCCGTCATACTTGGCAAGCCTTATAAAAGAAGTGATCGTTTCATCTAGCTCCCCTAGTTTAAGTGCCTATCTAACTGACTTTTTATTACACAGAAATGCGCAAAAAAATGCAGCTTTCAACATTTTTACGCGCATAAAAGTGTATTAACCAACACTTTTACGCGCGTCATAGTGTATTCATTGAGAGGAGAATGAAGGCGGGAGCAAGCAGGTCAACAACTTGTAGCGGTGATTGGCATTAGCGCGTTTATACGCCGGTTATTCGGATGTGTGATGATGAGACACATTTTCCAGCCGTTCTGCCAACCACATTTTAATGATTGACTGACGTGTTACGCCCACCCGGCTAGCCTCACGATCTAAGGAGGCTAACATCCACTCGGGGAAGTCCACGTTCACCCGTTTCTGGGTTTGTCTTGGACGCTTAGCTTTCGATAGAGCAAGATCATCTACAATGTCATCGTCACTCTCAAACTTGGCATCAAATTCATGCGCTTTCATATAAGCTCACCTCCGCTTTCCGTGAACGCCTGACAGAAATGATCCGAATATTGTTACCACGATATGTGACTACGCCAGACCAATACTTACCGTTTAACATGCCGATCACCACATACCTTGGCTCATCGCTTGTCTTGGCAGGAATTTCAATAAGATAAGGATCGTCCCACAAACCTTGCGCGGTTTGGAAGTCAATTCCATGCTTCGTCGCATTTAACCTGCTTTTGTTCTCATCGAATTCAAATCCACCCATGAGTAAAAATTATACTCTTTTTGCATACTGTGCAACCTACTAGCAAGAGATAACAGCTCAGCCGAGCTCGCCGCTAAACTCGTTCCCACGCTCCCGCGTGGGAATGCATACGGGATTTGAACCAAGCCAGAAGCGTTACAAAACTACCGAGCCGCACTTGTCGAATTTGGTTACTCTGATTCTGCTGAACGGATCTCTGTTCTCACACACTCTTACACCGAGGCCAATTTTGGTTTACTCGTTCCCACGCTTCCGCGTGGGAACGCATACGAAACTCGAAACCTGAACAGAAGTCGTGACAAAACCATCGAACCGTACTTGTCGAATTTGGTAGCTTTGATTCTGCTGAACGGATCTCTGTTCTTACACGCTCTAACACCGTGGCCAATATTAGTTGGCTACTACAATGACAAAATTTAGACATCGATGGTGCCATTGGCGTAGGTGACACAAGCCCCTGCAAGATGTCAACTATGATGCACTATGCCGCCTGGGCGCCTGTCACCTTTGGCGCCAAATTTAACATCGAGGTTAATCTTTGGCTTTAATGTCCGATGGCGCCGTGCAACGGGCGCGCGGCGGAAATCACACCAAGCTTGCGCGATCGAGAAGGCGCTTATGCCGACCTACGCGTACTTTAACGTCGGTGGTGTTACTCGTTCCCACGCTCCCGCGTGGGAATGCATACGAAACTCGAACCCTGAACAGAAGTCGTGACAAAACTATCGATCCGTACTTGTTGAATTTGGTTGCTCTGATTCTGCTGAACGGATCTCTATTCTCACACGATCTAACACCGTGGCCAGTTTGGGGCAGCCACAACGCTCATAGCTTTACTTTTGTGTGCTCATATTTCTTACGTATTTTCATCGGAGCAGTTTTGATACATAGGGAACATTCCTTAACTTATCTTTCCATGGCAAACCATATCCGACAAGGAGATCATCGTTTTCCATCTCATAGGCATGATACTGGACTTCAGGTATATCAACTCGACCGGGCTTTACAAACAGTGTTGCTATAGATAATGACTGTAACTCGAACTGTTCATTCAGATAGTGTGCGATACGTTTCATCGTCCCACCAGACTCAATAGCGTCATCAACTAAAATGACATTACTCGCTTTTAACTCTATGTTCTGATGAAATACGATAGCAGAATTATTGTTTTTATCTCCCGGTGTGTGGGGGCAGGAAATGTAGTCCATGCTTATATCAAATGTGATTTCTCGTACTAAATCGGCGGTAAAAAGTATGCCTCCTGGTACTACTGTGATAATAACTGCGCTCTGGTTCTTAAAGCGTTGATTCAGATCCCCTGCTACCTGACTTACGCCTGCCTTGATCTGACTTTGATTTAAAACAACCTCTCCAATATGCTTGTTTCTCATCGCTTATCCTCATTACATACACTGGTGTTATGGTGAGACTAATCACCTCAAGAAATCGTAGGAGAGGCGTTAGCTTTTTGTTTTAATGCATATTGCCTCAAGAGTCAGATACAGATAAAATAGATTTTTTCTATTAAAATATCTAAATTTTCGATGCTAAGACACCTCGCTAGCCATTTACCGTACTTTTCCGCTGTTGCGAAGAACCTTAGCTTTTCAAAGGGAGCGGATGAACTGTCAATATCACAGTCCTCTATCAGTTATCAAATCAAAAGCTTGGAAGAGAAACTGGGGTTTAAGCTCTTTGTGAGAGGACAAGGTAGCAAGGTTGAGTTAACTACTAAAGGGAAGAGCTTGTATCAAGAGTACATAGTTCTTGAACGAAACTTTAACCAAGTTGTTTCTGATACTCAGCTAAGCAAAAGCAGGACTAAGCTGGAAATCACGGCTCCGATTGACTTTGGCATTAAATTGCTCACACCTGCGTTATCGCAGTTAGAAACGGATGAGTTAATCGTTAATTTGGATTTAACCGACAATGTTATCGACCTTAAACAAAGCCGTTTTGACTTTTCTATCCGCAACAAAACCGATGAGACCGGATTGGAGTATATCCCATTAATAGCATTAAAAAATCTATTGTTTTGTAGTCAATCCTACGCTAAATCAAATAGTGTTTTCACTTTTAGTCATATTAAAGAAGATCATCGCTTGATAGTGAGAAGCGCAATAAAAAGTAACACTTGGGAGCAACTATTCCATCAGTATGATAGAAACTTCTTTAATCATAAAAACATGCAGGTTATCAACAACAGTTTTGGTATCTACCAGGCTATCGTCGCAGACGCTGGAATTGGTATCTTGCCAGAGTACTTTATAAAAGAAACCAACCACCAAAAATTTCATATTTTTGACGAACCTTTGAATGAAACTCAGTTTTTTTTAGCCTTTCAGCCTTCTTATATAGCAAAGAAATGGGCTGTTCGTATCAAAGGGCATCTTATTGAGTCTATCGAAAGCCAAAGGCGATTTAGTTCAGGGCGAGCGCATGAGTGTTTATTTTTCAACCATCGCCGGTATGCCTGCGGCTAAAACCTTTTCTAAGAAACTGGGATTCATGAGACAGCGCTTCTGTTTGGCCACCAAGCTGATCTTGGTCGGCT